>JAYVVA010000130.1:0-3760 GCA_043787435.1 Sphingomonadales bacterium
ATCAAACCATATTTCCAGCGACCCACGGCGCTTCAGCGCCGCATTATACTCAGGCCAGTTCGTCGTGCGATACGCAGGTGCGGAAGGTTTGGGCATCACGCCCATCTATCCCGCTCGATTCCCTGCGTGAATCCCCGCCGTCAGTTTCGCAACAAAGCCCATCGCAGCCGTAAGTGTTAGCTAAAGGTATCGCTGAGATCTGGCTCAGTCGACGCCGACTTACCGACAATCGCCCACACCAGTGCGGCTACCCAACCGATCACGGTCCAGCCCGAAACAATATTTAGGATCATAACAAACCATTTCTGCGTGTGATTGCGCGCAAAGGCGATGATCGAGGGCACGAAGCCAATCGCGATGATGACTGCAAAGATGATTAGGTGAGGTAAGCTCATTCCCATCGCAATTGGTGCTCCCCGTGACAACGACCCATACGGCATCCGATGGGCAAAGATGAGATGACCCGCAGTGCGACATCAGCGCCCTGCCCTATTTTCTCCATACCGCGCATCCACCAGTTCGTCGATAAAACCAGCGCGGGCCGGTGGTATAAGTCTATTGTCGAGCGACATTACCCAAGCGGCGATAAGCGGGCGCTACCACGTGCGAGGATTACGCAGCGATTACGCAGCCTACAAATGCCACTCCAGTTCATGGCGCAAATTCGCTGCTAAGTATTTGTAATTATTGGCGCGCCCGGAACGATTCGAACGTCCGACCCTCAGATTCGTAGTCTGATGCTCTATCCAGCTGAGCTACGGGCGCGCAGACCCGCTGTCCATAGCGCGTGTTGCGCGCCGTGCAACCCTGTTGCGAGCGTGAAATGCGGCGCGTAGGGCAAAGTGCATGAAACTTGCTGTCCTACTCACATTTTCTCTGATCAGCGCCTGTGCCGGAACAGTCGAAGCGCCGTCGCTGGCGCCGCGCGCAGCGGAAGCGGCAGACATCGATACGCCTGCGCCGGCGCCCACGCCGCCACAGCCTGCAGATGCCGCGCAAGCGTCGTTTATTACCCGGATGGTCAACCTCGCCGGAAGCGGCGATGCTACCTTCCTGAAGGTCCTGCCTGCCGGACAGACGCGGGCAGCGCCGCAGAGCGAGGCATGGATCGCCGCTCAAAATGCGCGATCAGCCGCGGAGACCGCACGGGGTCCAACGCTTGATGCGCTGACGAGCCTTGATGCCGAAATCGGAAGCGCAATTGACAAGGGACAGGATACCACCGCGCTGGTTGCAGCCCGTACGCGAGTGCAAGCAATGTACGATCGACAGACCACAATGCTCGACGCTCTTAGCCGTTGACGGCCTCGGCGTGAAGGGTTGCTAGATGCGTGTAATGTGCCGCGCCCATGCGATTGCCGATGATTTCTTGCGATGACAGGTCACGCAGTTTTTTCGCCGGGCGGCCAATCCACAGCTCGCCAGCGCCGACAATTCTGCCGGGGCTAAGTAAGGCCCCTGCCGCAAGCATCGCGTCCGATTCAATTGTACAACCGTCCATCACAACGCTGCTCAACCCGACGAAGGCGCGGTCGTGTACTGTCGAACCATGTAACATCACCATGTGACCGATCAGAACATCGTCGCCGATGATAGTCGGCAGGCCAGGACCTCCGCCCGGTTTGGGCGAATCCACGTGAATCACCGTTCCGTCCTGAATGTTTGTCCGTGCGCCGATGCGGATCAAGTTCACGTCACCACGCAGCACGCAATTGTACCAAACGCTCGAATTCGCGCCGATTTCGATGTCTCCGATCAGACGCGCGCCCGGCGCAATAAAAGCAGTCGGATGAATTCTGGGGGCCTTGCCCTGATAAGTGATGATAGACGGCATCAACGGTTCCATTTGATCAGTGGCAGGATGGTCGCATAATCGTCGCTCCATCCGGTAAACCCGGGCGGAGCAGCAACGTGGGTCCATTTGTCGGGTCCTGTCGAGGTGATCAAGCGATCAAGTGCAGCCGGCTTGCGGGTGAGTGCGATCCAGTAACTGCGCGAATAGGCGTGACCGTTGGGGTCAGGCCTCGGCGAATAATCGCGCGCGGCGATATGCCAACCCCATTGTTTCGCCGCGGCCACAACGGGCTCCAGCTTCAGGAACCGGTTCGACACGTGCACCATAAGGACGCCGTCGGGGGCCAGGCGTTTGGCATATATCGCGAAAGCCTCACGGGTGAGCAGGTGCATGGGGACCGCATCTGACGAGAATGCGTCGATGACGAGTAAATCCAGGGAACGGCCGCTCTCGCGGGCCAACGACAACCGTGCGTCGCCGATCTGCACGGGAACCGCAGGATTGCAGCGCTGCAGAAACGAAAATTTCGCGGGGTCGCGCGCAATACGCTCCATCGCCGGATCGATCTCATAGAACTGCCAGTGCTGTCCGCTTACGGCGTAGCAAGCGAGCGTGCCGCTGCCGAGGCCAACCACGCCAATATATGCACCTGGCTTGCGCTTGGCGACATCGCGCATCGCGAGGCCCACGCCCGATTGGGGAGCGTAATAGCTGAGGGGATCGCGGTCGCGTCCCGGTCGCATATCCTGCATGCCGTGCACCGTGGTTCCATGCACAAGCGTACGGACATCGCCGTTTTCATGCCCGAAAGTGTAGATGCCGAAATAGCTGCGAACACGGGTGCCGCCGACGACCGACGACAAAAGCATCGCCCAACCGCCAAGGCTCATCATCAGGGCCGCCAAGCCCAGCGTATAGGCAACGCGACTGCCCAGCCCAATCAGCGCGAGGTCGATAATGCCAACGACGCCGACGATTTTTGCCCAGAGCGGTATGACTGCCGTGCCAGGCAGGATATGCTCGACCGCCATCGACAGCACGATGGCCAAAAGCCCAATGACGAGTGGAAGGCGCGGCGAGGCAGCCTGGAGCCGCTGGGCAAATCCGAACAGCGGTTGGGGTGTGACCAAGGCACCGGCAAGCAAGATCAGGATCGGGTGTTCGTAAGCCCAATCGAATATAAGCGGCGCAGCAATTGCGCAGAACACACCACCGAGCACTCCACCCACTGACATCGCCAGATAAAATGTCGTGAGCCTTGCCGGCTCCGGGCGCCGGGCGAACAGTTCGGTGTGAAGGGCAGTGGCAATTACGAAGAGTAGCAGAAGGCCAAGCGGCGCGAACAGCCACGGATAATCCGGCGCTTGCACGAACGCGACGCCGCCGCCCAGCAGGATGATCAGCGGCGCGATACGCAGAACGAAATTGGCAGGACCCCGCCCGTCGGCAAAAGCTATGGTAAAGCTGAGCAGGTACAGCCCAAGCGGTATCACCCACAGCAACGGCATTGCGACGATGTCCGTCGTCAGATAGGTTGTCGTCGACAACATGAGGCCCGACGGGACGGCGGCGAGCAAGACCCATGTTGCAATTCGGAAGACCGACACGCGTGCGACGGGCGCTGCTGCGACGATCCCGCGCGGCAGCAACAGCGCGCACCCGACGACAAGGACGGCCACGAGAATATAGCCACCAGTCCACAACCAGCTCTGACCCTTGATCGGTAACAGCGGCTCGACAAGCAAGGGATAGGCAAGCAGGCCGGCAAAGCTCCCGTAGTTCACAGTGGCGTAGAGCGAATAGGGGTCGCCGCCGCCGCAGGCCGCGAACCAGCGTTGGAGCAGCGGTGCTTGCGCCGCGATTACAAAAAACAAGGGACCGACCGAAACGAGGAGTAACCAAGGAGCCCACACGAATGGGTTGGAATCCGGCGACGGTTCGCTCGCGACAAGATGGATAGGGAGC
>JAYVVA010000131.1:0-5975 GCA_043787435.1 Sphingomonadales bacterium
GTAGCGCCAAGTCCCGCGATCAACGCCGAGACGCACGTGCCCAGTGCGGCCCGCTCGGTTGAGCGCACCACGAAGTTGGCGCCGACACGGCCTTCGCGAAAGAAGGGATAGCTACCGATCTGGCACCCTTCATGCGCCTTCTCTGTTACGCGCAGCAGTTCGGCAACTTCGCTTTCGGCGACCCAGCAGCCAATCGTTTCGCTCAGCAGCGGCGCACCGCCCTCAAGCGATCCGGAGAGTGCATCGAGCATCATTGCCGTGATGTGCGGGACGCCTGCCATGATAAAAACATTTCCATGGCGAATACCCGGCGCGCCCGACATGCGGTTCTCGATCAGCATGGCGCCCTCTGGAACCCGCGCCATCCGGAGCCGGGCATCTGTGGCACCGCCACGCGTTGCGTAATAGTCTTCAAGGACCGCGCGAGCCTGGGGATGCACGACAACGGCGACACCCAGTGCCTTGGCAACAGCATCAACCGTAATATCGTCGTGCGTCGGCCCGATACCGCCGGTAGTGAACAAATAATCGTTGCGGGCGCGCAGCTGGTTGACCGCTTCGACGATCGCATCCTCGACATCGGGCACGACGCGAACTTCTTGCAAGCGGATCCCCTGCAGGTTCAACCACAGAGCAATCTGGGCAATATTCTTGTCCTGCGTTCGACCCGACAGGATTTCATCCCCGATGACAGCAAGCGCGGCAGTCCAAATACGATCAGTCATTGGCCGCTCATAAGCGATCCCGGTCGCCAGCAAAAGTGGCTTGGGTGGCAGGCGAGTTTATCTTGCAAGATGCCCATGGAGGCTAGCGGGCCCCGGACCGCCAAATCGTGATGCTGCATTCGGTCATGCTTCGATGGCCCCGCAACTGTGATCGCTGCCGCCGGCACCCAATCCCGATACTCATTTCGACCTGATGGCGAAGCTGATTGGGCGATGCAACGGCCGTGTTGCGGTAACGGGTCCCTACGTCCTATATTGCATGTATGACGACGTATATCGAAGCCTCTTCCGACACGCGCCCTGCCCGAGATGGCACGATCAAGCTGCACGGCGCCGACGGGTTCGAAGGAATGCGACGGGTCGGTCGATTGTCGGCCGAAATCCTCGACTCCCTGGCCGATCTCATCGCACCGGGTATCTCGACGCAGGACATCGACGACGAGGTATTGAAGTTGACGCTGGCGGCTGGAGCCCTGCCAGCGACGCTGGGTTACCGCGGCTACACGCACAGCTGCTGCACCTCGATCAACCATGTGGTCTGTCACGGAATTCCGGGAACCAAACGTTTGCAGGAAGGCGATATCGTCAATGTCGACGTGACGAGTATCATTGACGGCTGGCACGGCGACACCAATCGCACGTATTTTGTCGGCAATGTCGCGCTCAAAGCCCGTCGCCTCGTCGATGTAACGTACGAGGCCATGATGCGCGGCATCGAGGCCGCAAAGCCTGGCAACACCATCGGCGATATTGCGCACGCGATTCAGTCTTTTGCCGAACAGCATCGGTACGGCGTTGTTCGCGATTTCTGCGGGCACGGCGTCGGTCGCCTTTTCCATGACGCGCCCGAAGTCGTTCACGCTGGTCGTCCAGGCACTGGTCCCGAACTACGGCCGGGGATGTTTTTTACGGTTGAGCCGATGATCAACATCGGGCGTCCCGACGTCAAGGTGCTCGAAGACGGCTGGACAGCCGTGACGCGCGACAAGACTCTGTCCGCCCAGTTCGAGCACAGCGTCGGCATTACCGAAACAGGCTGCGAGATCTTTACGAAGAGCCCAACCGGCCGCGACTGCCCGCCGTACTGAGCGTGGTTAGAGCCGCGGGCCGGACGCGGTCGGAGCTCCGAGTTTCTAAATAGCCTCGCATGGTTGACACAGTCACCACGAGAAACTTTGAGCCGTGAACAGCGACAGGGCTACGAAATAGCTGCCGATTTAATAGGCAATTTGGAACCGATTGCTCGACTGGTAGGCAAACCTCGGTCGGTTCGCTTGCCAAGGCCGCAGTAATGTTGCGCTGCAACGCTTGGCACGCTTATTGATAGACAGAACTGGGGGCGACTCATGAAAAAAATTGAAGCGATCATCAAACCATTCAAGCTCGATGAGGTGAAGGAGGCGCTTCACGATGTCGGCGTCAGCGGCATTACGGTGACCGAAGCCAAGGGCTTTGGACGTCAGAAAGGCCACACCGAGCTGTATCGCGGCGCTGAATATGTGGTCGATTTCCTCCCTAAGGTGAAACTTGAGGTCGTCGTCGATGATGATCAGGTCAGCCGTGTGGTTGAGGCAATCGCCGCAGCTGCAAAAACCGGCCGCATCGGAGATGGCAAGATTTTCGTCATTCCGGTCGACAGCGTTCTGCGCATCCGCACCGGTGAAACCGACAGCGACGCAATATAAAAACCTAGGTTCACGCACTCAACCTTGCACACAAAGGGCACATACTTATGGCGAAGGCGAATACCCCTGCGGACATCCTGAAGCGAATCAAGGACGAAGAGATCGAGTGGGTCGACGTCCGCTTTACTGATCCCAAAGGCAAGTGGCAGCATCTTTCGATGTGCGCAGGCGTGATCGGCGAAGACGAGCTGACCGACGGCCTGATGTTCGACGGATCGTCGATCGAAGGCTGGAAGGCCATCAACGAATCCGACATGATCCTCAAGCCCGATCTCGACGCGGTGTATATCGACCCGTTCTCGGCCACGCCGATGATGATCATATTTTGCGATATCGTTGAGCCGTCGACCGGGCAGCTCTACAGTCGCGATCCGCGCTCGACCGCCAAACGTGCAGAGGCGTATCTGAAGGCGACCGGGATAGGCGACACAATCTACATCGGACCGGAAGCCGAGTTTTTCATGTTCGACGACGTCCGGTGGGACAACACATATAACAGCAGCTATTATCACATCGACGACATCGAGCTGCCAACCAACACGGGCACGAAGTACGAAAGTGGAAACCTCGGTCACCGCCCGCGCGCCAAGGGCGGCTACTTCCCGGTAGCGCCGGTCGATTCGTGTATGGATATTCGAGGCGAAATGGTCTCGACCATGCTTGAAATGGGCTTGCCCTGCGACAAGCACCACCATGAAGTCGCCGCTGCCCAACACGAGCTCGGCCTGACCTTTGGCACGCTGACCACGACGGCTGACCGCATGCAGATCTACAAGTACGTCGTGCATCAGGTTGCCCAAGCTTATGGGAAAACAGCGACGTTCATGCCCAAGCCGATCAAGGCCGACAACGGCAGCGGCATGCACACTCATCTGTCGATATGGAACGGCAAGGAGCCGCTCTTTGCAGGCAAGGGTTACGCCGGCCTGTCTGACATGTGCCTCTATTTCATCGGCGGCATCATCAAACACGCCAAGTCAGTGAACGCGTTCACCAACCCGACCACCAACAGCTACAAGCGCCTGGTGCCGGGTTACGAAGCCCCCGTGCTGCTTGCTTATTCCGCGCGCAACCGATCAGCGTCGTGTCGCATTCCCTACGGTGCTGGCAGCAAGGCCAAGCGCGTCGAAGTCCGGTTCCCCGATGCAATGGCCAACCCGTATCTGGCGTACGCCGCACTGTTTATGGCGGGCCTCGATGGCATCCAGAACAAGATCCATCCGGGCGAAGCGATGGACAAGAACCTGTACGACCTGCCGCCCGAGGAACTGCGCCAGGTGCCGACCGTCTGCGGTTCGCTGCGTGAAGCTCTGGAGTCACTCGAGGCCGACCACGCTTATCTGTTGAAGGGCGACGTGTTCACCAAGGACCAGATCGACAGCTATATCGAGCTGAAGATGGAAGACGTGGCACGCTGGGAGATGACGCCCGCGCCAGTCGAATTCGACATGTACTACAGCTATTAGTCGAAACGACGCTTGCCGCCAGCAAATGAGAGGCCCGGGTTCACATCCGGGCCTTTTCATTTGCGCCGCGCCGCGTCAAAGCATCAGGTAGCATTTCGCAATCGACCGTTGAGTCGCCCGACGAGGAGAGACGTACGTGGACAGCTATCTGAAGCATTATATTGACGGCAAGTGGGTCGAGACCATCGGCGGCACGCGGCATGAAGTCATCAGTCCTTCGACCGAAGAACCCTGCACGGAGATCACGATCGGGACGCCGGCCGATGTCGATGCTGCGGTTGTCGCTGCACGGCGCGCATTTGAGACGTTCAGCCAGACCAGCGTTGCCGACCGGCTGGCGCTGCTGGGACGGATCGTCGACGAATTCAAGAAGCGTTTTGCCGATCTCGGTCAGTCGATGGCGATGGAAATGGGAGCTCCTGTTTCATTCGCTTCGACCGCACAGGCGATGGCAGGGATAGCGCATTTTCGTGTGGCTGCCGCCGCGCTCAAGGACTTCAAGTTCGAGGAAATGATCGGGGCCGTGCGCGTGGTGCATGAACCGATCGGGGTCGTCGGCATGATTACACCGTGGAACTGGCCGCTCAACCAGATTGCACTGAAGGTCGCGCCATCGATTGCAGCGGGCAATACGATGGTTCTGAAGCCGAGCGAAGAATGTCCCGGCAATGCCGCAATCCTCGCCGAGATCATGCACGCAGCGGGCGTGCCGGCTGGCGTATTCAATCTGGTGCAGGGCAACGGACCGCTCACGGGCAATGCCATTTCTTCGCATCCCGACATAGATATGGTCAGTTTCACCGGTTCGACCCGGGCAGGCATTCTGATCGCCAAGGCAGCCGCTGATACGGTCAAGCGGGTACACACCGAACTAGGCGGCAAGGCAGCCAACGTTGTCCTGCCCGACGCCGATTTTGCGACAGTTCTGCCGCCAACCATTCAGGGCGTCCTCGCCAATTCGGGGCAGAGCTGCATCGCACCGACGCGTATCCTCGTCCACAAGGACCGCGAGGTCGAAGCCATCGGCTTTATCAAGACAATGTTCGACGCCACCCCCGTCGGCGATCCGATGATTGAAGGCGGCCACATCGGTCCCGTGGTCAACAAGGCGCAGTACGAGAAAATCCAGGGATTGATTCAGTCGGCAATCGACCAAGGCGCGACACTTGAGACCGGTGGCACCGGCCGCCCGGCTGATATGAACCGTGGTTTTTATGTCCGGCCTACCGTGTTCAGCGGCGTCACGCCCGACATGCGCATTGCGCAAGAAGAAGTGTTCGGGCCCGTCGCCACGGTCATGACGTATACCGACATGGAAGATGCGATCCGCGTTGCCAACGACACGCCCTTCGGGTTGTCGATGACAATTTCGGGCGACCCAGCAAAGGCCGCTGCAATCGCGCCGCGGATGCGCGCCGGAATTGTGACGATTAATAGCTGGGGACCAGACGCTGGCGCACCCTTTGGTGGCTATAAGCAATCAGGCAACGGCCGTGAAAACGGCGTCTATGGCTTGCGGGAGTTCATGGAAGTGAAGTCCATCATCGGGGGACCCGTCCCGGCTTGATGGGACACCCCACCGGGCGTCCGGTTGCAAGCCGTGACCATCGGGACGCCCAGAGGCGCTGACCGCTCTCTTCCTGCGTACTACCTTTATAGCCCACGGCCAAAGCATCCTGGACACGCTGATCGGCCTAGTTCGCGATGGTGGAAAAGTACAAAGCGTGCCGCACAAAACGTACGCTTGCCGCATCACGCGCACAAGTCTTCCCGGTGTGAGCCGGCGGTGACGCCGTGCCTGCCAACGGTCTTGTGCGCGTCGCGCAAAAAAGTTTCGGGCGGTCGAGCGGGTGACAAGGCCAGACGCCATCCATTGATCAGTCCTCCTGGTCGACAGGTTCGTCGTCGCAGAGGCCGAGCTGATCATCCAACGCGACCATTTTTTCAGGCTCTTGATAGGCGCGAACGCGGTCTTCGTGCGTTATTTCAGAACTTCCCGGGCTTTGGGCTTTCGGTGCGTACCGACCATCCTGAAGCCCAGCGCTTCCTGTTCGAGGAGCTTGACCAGATGCGGGCGCGACACGTTGAGCAAGTCGGCG
>JAYVVA010000132.1:0-5762 GCA_043787435.1 Sphingomonadales bacterium
GCGCTCGGCTCCTTGGCCCCGGTCAGCGAACGTCCCTGGCGACGGTCCCTGGCGTAGTGCACAGCGTTCTGTCGCGCGACCTCACCGATCCCCAAGCCCTGAAGACCAACGCCGAGCCGCGCAGCGTTCATCATGATGAACATGGCTGCAAGGCCCTTCATTTCTTCCCCGACGAGAAAACCGGCGGCACCGTCATAATTCATAACGCACGTCGCATTGGCGTGGATACCCATCTTGCGTTCGATGGACCCACACGTGACAGCGTTGCGTCTGCCGAGCGATCCGTCGTCGTTGACGAGAAACTTTGGCACGATGAACAGCGAAATGCCTTTAACGCTGTCGGGCGCGCCGGGCGTCTTGGCAAGGACGAGGTGAATGATATTTTCGGTCAGGTCGTGCTCGCCCGACGAGATGAATATTTTCGTGCCCGTCACCGACCATGAACCATCAGCCACAGGTTCGGCCTTGGTCGTAATGAGGCCAAGGTCGGTTCCGCATTGTGGCTCGGTCAGATTCATCGTTCCGCCCCATTCGCCCGCCACCATCTTGGGAACGTATTTTGCCTTTTGTGCTTCGGATCCTTTGACCAGTAGCGATGAGACCGCACCCATCGTTAGACCCTGATACATCGCGAACGCCATGTTTGCTGAGATCAGGTATTCCTCAAACGCGGTCGAAATCACGTGCGGCAAACCCTGTCCGCCAAATTCCTCTGGCATGCCTAGCGTGGTCCAGCCGCCTGCAATGAACTGCTGATAGGCTTCCTTGAAGCCCTTGGGCGTCGTCACCGATCCATCGGCATGACGGGTGCAGCCTTCCTGATCACCCGACAGGTTGAGCGGAAACAAGACCTCAGCGACAAACCGGCCACCCTCTTCCAGCACGGCATCGACGGTATCGGGCGTCACATTTTCGAACCCGGGAAGGTTGGCGTAGCGATCGAGACCGATCACGCTATCGAGGATAAAACGCGTGTCACGGACCGGGGCGGAGTACTGGGGCATCAAGGAGTCCTTGTTGGAAGGTCAGTGCGTGTCGTGTTCAGCTGCCTGGACTGTCTTCACGAAGCGATGCAATTCATCGACGTGTGCGTCGATATCGGCGTGCTGTTGTTTCAGGAGGTCGATGCGCGCAAGACATTTTTCGATGGTAACGTGGCGTTGCGTAGCACGGCCGTCGCCGACATCGTAAAGGTCAATCATCTCGCGGATGTCGGCGAGACTAAATCCCACCCGCTTCGCCCGCAGGATCCATGCGAGGCGCGCGCGGTCGCGTTTGGTGTAGATACGCGTCGTTCCGCGTCTGACAGGCGAGATTAGCCCTTCGTCCTCATAAAACCGCAAGGCCCGGGCAGTAACTCCAAACTCCTCTGAGAGGTCCGAAATGGAGTAGATATGCCGATCGCGAAAGTCCGGCGTCTCGAGGGTCGCGTGTGAGCCAATGCCTGCCATCGCCAAAGTCTAGTTGACGTAAACGTAAAGCGCAAGCTCAACACTGATGTAGTGTACCGCCTTCAATGCGACGATAAAAGCAGCTGCGTGCGCCGGTGTGGCATGCCGGTCCCGCCGGTGTTGCCTTGATCCACACCGTATCCTGGTCGCAGTCGATGCGGAGTTCGACCACCCGCAGCACATTTCCTGACTCTTGGCCCTTGCGCCACAGCCGGGTGCGGCTGCGTGACCAGAAATGCGCTTCACCGGTCGATTGGGTCAGCTCAAGGGCCTCGGCATTCAAATGGGCAACCATCAGCAGCTCACCCGACGCCGCATCAGTGACGACCCCGGTGATCAAACCATTCGAATCCCATTTTGGGTTCAGCCGACTTCCAATCTCGTGATCTACAGTCACGGTAAAATATTCCTGTTACAAAAGCGCGACAGCGCGCCTTGTCGTCCCTATATGCGCGACATCCGACGCCGACAACGGACCTGATCCTTGCTGACGACACATCCATATGACGACGACAAACTTCGCGAAGAATGCGGTATTTTCGGCGTGTGGGGCTCCGAATCCGCGGCAGCCCTTGTCGCGCTCGGACTTCACGCGCTGCAGCATCGTGGGCAGGAAGCGGCCGGCATAAGCTCCTGGGATGGCCGGCAATTCCACACCCACCGCGCGATGGGTCATGTTGCGGGCAATTTTGACCGCGACGACATTATCCGCGCCCTCCCGGGTCCGATGGCGTGCGGACACGTTCGCTATGCGACCACGGGTGAGACAGCGCTGCGCAACGTGCAGCCCCTTTATGCCGACCTCGCGTCGGGCGGGTTTGCGATTGCGCACAATGGCAACGTGTCAAACGCGATGGCGATCCGCCGCGAGCTTGTGCGGCGCGGCTCTATCTTCCAGTCAACCAGCGACACCGAAGTTTTCATCCACCTCGTCGCGACAAGTACCTATCGAACACTGCTGGACAAATTCGTCGATGCGCTGAAGCAGGTCGAGGGAGCCTATTCGCTGATTTGCATGACGACCGAGGGAATGGTCGCCTGCCGGGATCCGCTCGGCATTCGCCCCTTGGTCATGGGCGAACTCAACGGCGCGACGATCTTTGCGTCAGAGACCGTTGCGCTGGATGTGGTTGGGGCGACCTATATTCGCACCGTCGAGCCAGGCGAGCTCGTTATCGTCACGGCGAATGGTGTGCGTTCGGTCAAGCCATTCCCCGCTGCCCATCCACGCCCGTGCATCTTCGAGCATGTGTATTTCAGCCGCCCCGATTCCATTGTTGCCGATTCAGCTGACGGGCTTAGCGTTTATGACGTTCGCAAAGCCATCGGCGCGCAGTTGGCCATTGAAAACCCTGTCGAGGCCGATCTCGTGGTTCCAGTGCCAGACTCGGGCACGCCGGCTGCGATCGGCTACGCGCAGCAGTCGGGTATACCGTTCGAACTGGGGATTATACGGTCGCACTATGTCGGCCGCACGTTCATTCAACCCGGCGATCAAGTTCGTCACCTTGGTGTCAAGCTGAAGCACAACGCAAACCGCGCGTTGATCAAGGGCAAGCGCATTATTCTGGTAGACGACAGCATCGTCCGCGGGACGACGAGCCTCAAGATCGTGCAGATGATGCGCGACGCAGGTGCCGCGGAGGTCCATCTGCGGATCGCCAGCCCCCCCACACGTCATAGTTGCTTCTATGGGGTCGATACCCCTGAACGGACCAAGTTGCTCGCGCACAAACTTGACGTCGGCGGCATGCAGGACTTCATTCACGCTGACTCGCTGGGGTTCGTCACCATCGACGGTCTCTACAAAGCGCTGGGCGAGGCAAAGCGCGCCGACATCCGACCGCAATATTGCGATGCATGTTTCACCGGCGACTATCCGACACGACTGACTGACCAAGATGAGCTCGTGCCTCAAGACCAGTTCGAGCTGCTTGCGGAGCGCGTCGTTTGAGCCAAGGGAAGTTGGCGGTGGTCACTGGCGCGTCGCGGGGGATCGGAGCGGCGACAGCTCAGGCTTTGACTGCCGATGGGTATCATGTGGTTCTTACGGCACGGACCGCCGCTGGCCTTGAGGATGTCGAAAAGGCGATCCACGATGCTGGCGGCAGTGCAACGATCGCGCCACTCGATCTGACGGATGGCGATTCGATCGGTCGGCTGGCGGCGGCGGTCTCTGGACGCTGGGATGCGCTCGACCTGCTCGTGCTCAATGCCGCGATGCTTGGCACGCTCAGCCCGGTCCCCCATATCGATCCCAAGGAATTCGCCAGGGTGATGACGTTGAATGTCACGGCTCAGGCAACCATGATCGCTGCGTTCGACTCGATGCTGCGCGCATCGAAAGACGCGCGCGTTGTCGGCATCACCTCGAGCGTCGGCGCGGCACCGCGCGCATACTGGGGTGCCTATGGAGCATCAAAAGCCGCGTTCGACACACTGCTCGGGGCGTACGCCGACGAAACCAACGGACGGATCAAGGTCGCGATTGTTGATCCCGGCGCGACGCGGACGGCCATGCGCGCCCGTGCCTATCCAGGCGAGGACCCGGCGACGCTGAAAGGACCTGAAGTCGTGGCCGCTCGGATCGCCGAGCTGCTGCGCGATGGATTCAAGAGCGGCGAACGGATTGGCGTTAACCTCGATTGCTAAGCGTTGGGCAACAAATAACGGGCAACATCGGCATGTTAGAATCAGAGAGAGTGACCACAATGACTTTGGCTCTCGGCAATGACGTATATGGGCACGCCGCACAGGAAGACCGTTGCGGTCCGCGTGTCACCCTCAACATCCCGGCAATGATGCGACCGTCGGGAGCAAGCGCCTTTCCGACTTTGTTAATTGATCTGTCGATCGGCGGATTTTCGGCAGAGGCCGTAACTGGGATCCGCGCGGGCAGTTTATGCTGGCTGACTGTCGGCCCGTTCAAAGGGCTTCAAGCAGAAGTCGTCTGGAACGACGGTCAGGTTGTTGGTTGCGCCTTCGCGAATTTGCTAAATTTAGCAGTCTTCGAATCGATCATCAACGGGCGCTAATTCAGCGCCCCGCGTCAATCGCTGCCTGCACTGCCGTGTAGAAGCGCTCACGCTCGGCGCCGACACCGTCATTGTCGGTGGCCTTGGGCCAATCACCGTTAGATGCAATGACCAACTTGCGTTTCGGATCGATAAATATCCCCTGACCAAAAATGCCCTGCGCGGCAAAGCTCCCGTCATCGTTTGTCCACCATTGAAACCCGTAACCGCGGCCCTGCTGAGCGATATCAGCTTGTTTGGTCGTGGCTTGCGCAAACCACCCATCCGGTACGACACGCGCACCGCCGGCAATACCCTCGTCGATGACGAACTGCCCGAGCCGGGCATAATCACGCAGGCGCGCGGAGATGCAGCAGCCGCTGATCTCATGCCCGGTTTCACCGAGAATCCAGAAACCATCGGCTTCCATGCCGTAAGGCTTCCAAACTTTTTCGGAGAGGTAATCCGACAGGTTTTTACCAGTCGCTGACGAAACAAGAACACCGATGAGATTGGTCTCGCCAGTCTTGTATACCCATTTCGTACCGACCGGCGCTTCGCGGGTCAGCCTTTTCATGTAGCTGACGGTTATGTCCTCTCCCGGTACCGGCTTTTGAAGCGCGAACTGCGCAACGTCCGATTTGGGGTCAGCATAGTCCTCATTCCATTTCACGCCCGAAGTCATCGTCAGCAACTGACGTACCGTTACGTCATCATAAACCGAGTGGCGCAGACCCGGGATATATAGCGTTACCTTGTCGTCGAGGCTCCTGATATAACCATCCTTCATCGCCGCACCGACCAGAGTTGAGGTAAACGATTTGGCGACTGAAAAGCTTGTCCAACGCCCTTGAGGGCCGTAGCCGAGAGCATATTGCTCAAACCTGATCTTGTTGTCCTGAACGATCACAAGTCCCGCGTTGCGTTGACTTTTCATGTAGGCGGCAATGTCGAGATCCAGCTTTATCGGCGAGCCCTTCTCGAAATTATGCACCGACCCGCCCGCCGGAATATTACGGACCGTGGCAAGCTTTTCGAGGGCACGAAAACCATGATCGCGCTGGTCCTGGGTCCAAAAAAGCACATTCTTGTCCTTTGGTAGATCGGCAAAGAGCTTGATCGTATCGCACGCACCCAGCGACAGCATGACCAGGCATGAAACGACCCTGAGTTGCCTCATGCCTTGCCCTCCCGATACGCCGCCAAAGCGCGTTCGCGCCCTTCGCGATGCCCGATCAAAGGCTTGGCATAAGTTGATGGCGCAGCGCCACCACCGTGAGGGTCGTGGATCGCCGTG
>JAYVVA010000133.1:0-5299 GCA_043787435.1 Sphingomonadales bacterium
GCAGGAGACAGGATGACGCGGTGACGCAGCAGCGGCAGCGCGAGCGCTTTCACATCATCGGGGATGGCATAGTCGCGTCCATCAAGTGCTGCGCGCGCACGTGCGGCACTGGCCAGCATTGCCGCTGCACGCGGGCTTGCACCCGTTTCGAGCGAAGCGCTCTCGCGGGTCGCGCGGACGAGTCGTACGACATAGTCCACGACGTCTTCGACAACGCGCACGTTTGCCACCGTCGCGCTCGCCGCATTGAGCGCGTCTGCGCCAGCAACAGCTTCAATGCCCCATTCCTCAATCTGCGGCGCGCCAAACCGCGCACCATGCCGAGCAACAATGGAGGTTTCCTCCTCGAGGCTCGGATAGCCAACCACCTGCTTGAACAAGAATCGATCGAGCTGGGCCTCAGGTAAGGGATAGACACCTTGTTGCTCGATCGGGTTCTGTGTCGCGACTACCATGAAGTGCTGAGACAGCGCATGGGTCGTTCCGTCGAAGGTCACCGAGCGTTCCTGCATCGCCTCGAGCAGCGCGGCCTGCGTCTTGGGCGGAGTCCGATTGATTTCGTCGGCGAGCAGCAATTCCGTGAAGATCGGTCCCTTCGTCAGCGTGAACGACGACGTTTGAAAGTTAAACAAATTCGCGCCAATGATGTCGCCGGGCATCAAATCAGGTGTGAACTGGATGCGGCCATAATCGAGGCCCGTTGCCCGGGCAAAGCAGCGCGCAAGAAACGTCTTGGCGGTTCCTGGGGGGCCTTCGAGCAAGATATGACCCTTGGCGAATAGCGCAGTCAACATCAGGTCGACAATCTCGTCGTGTCCGGTGATTGCTTTGGCGACTTCGCCTCTGATCCGCGCCCCGAGCGCCCTTACATCATCTACGGTCACGCGTTACCTCTTCTTTCCAGTGGTGGAGGGCCTGCGCGGCAGCGCGCATCCCTTCGGAATCCGTTGCGTCGCGCGCGGCAGCGGCCAGCGTCCCGAAATCGGGTCCTCGTACGCCGGGCAGTTGTGCTAGCCAGGGTTCGAGTTGTCCCGGCTCCAGCGCAGATGCGCCGAGCGCTGTAGCGGCACTCTCCCGCACGATCGCCACATAGCGATCGCCCAGCCGTCGCACGGCTCCAGCCCGGGCGAGCAGAATCGCCGCGTTGTCGGCGAGCGCCCGTTTACCGAACGGAATGGCACGCGGTTCGGGCAACGCTGGCCCAAAGCGGCCGAAGGCGTGAATGCCGACCAACAAGGCCGCCGCCAGCACAGCCAGTGTCAGCGCAAGGAACGGCGGTTCAAACATCAGCTGCAAGAGATTGCGATTGTCTACCCCATTCAGGACCATATCGAAGCCGACCGAATCGTCAGCGTTGGCGCGCAAGGCGTCCACTATTTCCAGCGCGCTTCGCGCGCCTTGTGGCGTTTTCAACGCCATGTTGGACAAAAGATCGGGGTCAGCCAGGATATAGTCTGCGGCCCCGTTAGGCAGATCTGTTCGACCTAGCACAGTGCGTCCGACGGTGTCCGCCAGCACCGGTTGCATGCCAGACGCAATGAAATGAGGGTTTCGCGGCATCGCTGCGTCGACGCCGACCATCTCGCTGCCCGGAACGCCGCGCACACGACCGCCATTAACCGCCTTTCCCTCGGCAAATTTGATCCGTCCGAACACCGTAAGGATATCAGGCGAAAACTCGGCATCGAGCGTGCCATTGTGTTGCACCCAATCAGGCTTGCCGAAAATCGGGCGCGTGCTCCATTTGGGCAGGATGTAGAGCGTTTTGGTCCGTTCCGTCGCCCGCCGCACGGCTACCAGATTCTTCAATTTTGCGACATCGGTATCGGGACCGATGGTCACGATCATGAACCCCGTCGCCGACCAGTCGTTCCTGCTCTGCGTAAAATCGGTGCGCCGTCCGGTCATTTCCGACAGGTGGGACAGGCCATAAAAACCGACAGCCGATTTCGACATCGGACTCATGCTGCTGCCACCTCGAATTTTCAGCTGAGGCGCATAAGCGGTGAGGAACAAAAAACCAAGAAACGCGCCGATCCCGGCAAGCACCAGCAACGCGACCAGTCGCGGCGAAAACGGGTTGGCGTTACCGTCAGCCACGCGCAGGCGTCCGCGCCCAAGTCGCGGGCATCGCAAATCGGGAATAGGCAGCCCGACATTCGCCCCACGCCTCCGAGGTGACTGCCCGGCTACCGAATGCGCTGACCTCGACGACGTTGGCAATCGCGGCAAAAGCTGGCCGCGCAGCGCCCGGCAGCGCTTCTGCCCCGGCAATGTCGCGGGCGGTCAGCGATGGTTTCAGAAACTGAGGCAGCCGCTGGGCAATATCGTCAACGCTGCGGTGGAGCAGCAAACGTGCGGCTTCAGCATAACGACCTTGCGCGGCCAGATCCTCAGCTTCGGCAAGGAGCGCGCGCGCAACACCTTCATCGGGCCGCCAATCCTCGGCTTCGGTTTCGACATGATTACGACGGCGGTACCGCTGCCATTCGAACCCATCGAAGTTTCGGATCACGAAATAAAGGGCAATCAGAAGCGCGACGATGATGGCGCCCCAAAAGATATAGGGAAAAGCCGGCGCCAACCAGTTCAAGAACGAGCCAATCGCCTCAAGCCAGGCCGGCGGCTTTGGCGGGCGTACCAAGGCAGGCAGATCGAACTGGATCGAGCTGTCAGCGATCAGGGCGCGATGCGCCGACTCCAGACGTCCGCCGCCCAGCGCCTCAGCCCCCTGTCCCGCCGCAGTCGCCACAACATCCCCAAAACATAGTTCAGTTAGGGCATTTGACCCGACCCCGCAGCGTGCGCAAGCGAGGAACGTCGTCCGGGACGATATTCAACGTCGGTGGACAACACCCAAGGGACCTGCGAGCCTGCATGCGGGCTCGGGGGGGATACGACATGGCGACAGTTGTGCGCACAAAGCAGTTCGAAATCAGCGGTGTTTTCAGGCGCATGGTGACGGGAACTTCGGCGCACTGGAAGGTGCTTCTCGGCATTGCCGTTGGGGTCGGAACTTTGCTGTCGATCGGTACCGGCTGGGCGATGTCGATAGTGCTGCATTCAGTCATTCCTAAGAACCCGTTGTCGGTTTTATCGATGTTCACGTCGCCAGCTTATTGGTTGATTACTGCAGCATCGGTACTGCTCAATGGATTCGCGTTGAGCGCGATGCTCGGCGCCTTGCTGCATCCAGGCGATGAAAACGAGCTCGATTTTGCGGCGGCTTTGACTTCAGGGATCCGCAACGTGCTGCCAATGATCGGACTGACGCTCCTGTGGCTGGGCGGGATACTATTGGGATATATATTGCTCTTTATCCCGGCGCTGCTGCTTGTGACAATGTGGAGCGTGTCAGCACCGTCGCTTGTCGCCGAGCATACCGGTGTCATCGGTGCCTTTGGGCGCAGCCGGGCGCTGACCAAGGGGATACGCTGGCCGATCTTTGGCGCGATCCTGCTCTTCGCCATTGGCTATGTATTTGTTGCCTTAGCGTTCCGTGGCTTTTCACAGCCAGGCACACTCGACTTTTTCAGGACGAACACAGTGTCATCATTTGTGGTCAATCTGCTGTCGGCGTCGCTGCTCGGCATTCTGTTGAGTACTTTCCTCGCCGGTCTCTACGGCGAAGTTCTCGAAGCCAAAGAAGGGGGCAGCCAGAACCAGCTCGCCAACGTATTCGCCTGACCTGAGCGACGACGAGAAGACAGGCAGCGGGACGACGCTTACGCTGCCAACGCCATCGACGGCGCGTTCAAGACATGTCGCTCAGCGCGTCGAGCGTGCGCAGCGCGGCCTTGAGGTGCGGAATATCATACATCTTTCCGTCGATTCCGAGCGTGCCGACATCAGGATTGGCCGCAAAAGCTGCAACGATCCTGCGCGCGTCGGCGACCTGCTCGTCGGACGGAGAAAAGCAGCGGTTGATCGTCGCAACCTGATCGGGGTGGATGGCAAGGCGCCCGACGAAGCCGTCGCGCCGTGCTCGTCGGCAGTCGCGCTCCAGCCCTTCACCATCGCGGAAATCGGCGTACAGCGTGTCGATCGGCGCCACGCCGGCGTTGCTGGCGGCGTAGAGACACAGGTTACGCGCGTGGACGTAAGGCTGGGTCCAGCTTCCGTCTTCTTCCTTGTTGCCGGTCGCGCCGATTGAGGCAGCAAGATCTTCGGCACCCCAGGTCAGGCCGACAAGGCGCGAATGCGCCGGCGCATAGCTGCCGAGCGCGAACATCGCAGCAGGCGTTTCAGTCGCGACCACCGCAATCTTCACGGTGCCGACTGTCATGCCGGCTTTTTCCTCCAGCGCGTCGAGATAGTGGCCGATGCGTGCGATATCTGCGGCATCGTCGGCCTTGGGAACAAGCAAACCGTCGAGACCCGGCTTCACGACAGCTGCGAGATCGCCAAGCGTCAGCCCGGTATCGAAAGGATTCACGCGCACAAAGAATGACCAGCGTCGCGGCGCGGTATTGTCGAGCGAGGCGGCGACCATGGCACGGGCCGCCGCCTTCATCGATGGTGCGACCGAATCCTCGAGATCAAGGATCAAAACGTCAGCACCTACGCCCTCGGCCTTGGCAAACTTCCGCTCGCTGTCACCGGGCACGAACAGAAGCGAGCGCAGCCTCATGCCGAACCTGTCTCGGGTTTCGCCAGCATCAACGCCGCGCGCGTGGTCTTGCAAATGACGTCATCGCGCTGGTTGAAACCGACATGTTCAAACGTGACGATACCTTGGCCGGGCCGCGAGCTCGACGGGCGCAGCGCCATGACGGTCGTTTCGGACCGGAGTGTGTCGCCAGCAAACACCGGCGTCGGGAAAATTGTATCCGTCATCCCCAGATTGGCCACGGTCGTCCCAAAAGTTGTATCCTGCACCGAAACGCCGATCACCAATCCCAGCGTGAAGATCGAATTCATCAGCGGTTTGCCAAATTCTGTGGTCGCAGCATAGGCGTGATCGATGTGGATCGGGGCCGGGTTATAGGTCAGCGACGAAAATAACATGTTGTCCATGTCCGTGACGGTTCGGCGCACCTCGTGGATAAATTTCTGACCAACGGAAAAATGTTCAAAATAGAGTCCAGCCATTGTCGATCCTTCAGTAGAGCCGAGCGGCGATCGAAACCACGACGCCGCCGCCTTAGGGTGTGTTGCCGAGATTGTTTGTCATATTAAATGTCATACCACCGCGGCCCGCACGACCGGCGCAGCCCTCAAGCCTGTCCGTGGCCGGTTAGCCCAGAGCTTCGGCCGGACTGGCCGAAGCGCGTCCATACCCATTTTGGTGGACAGGGCT
>JAYVVA010000134.1:0-8791 GCA_043787435.1 Sphingomonadales bacterium
GGCCGCCAACAGCGCTTCGGCAATGACAATATCAGCACCGGCTGCGAGCGCACCATAGCCAAATCCTGCGCGGGCGTCGGTCAGCGCCGCCGACACCGCAGCCGATAGCGCACCTTGATCTTTTAAGGCGATACCAAGATGGCCCGCATAGTGAATTGATCTGGGCGGTCGGTAGCGGTCGAGCCATTGCGAATCGGCGTGCTGTGCCGCCAGGATGAGCGCCAGCTGGCGCAGGGTCGATGCGTGATCGGCCCAGCCGTCGGGATCATGGCCAATGGCCTCGGCCAACGCCTGCTCGCTCGCCGCACGATTGTCGCAGAGCAACAGGGCCTCGGCCCGGGTCGCCGACAAATAATAGGCGGTCTCGGCAAAATCGGTTCCGCTATCGAGCCATTCGAGCAAACGCCCGGCCGTGCGTGTCGCCTGGGTCACATCGCCGGCGAGTAGAGACAGCGTCGCGACGTTGATCCGAGTATAGGGTTGTGGTGCGATGTTGTCGGCAGCGGTGTAGGCCGCGGCGGCCTGAGCGAACCTGGCTGGGCGCTCAGCAAGAGGCGCGCGCAATGCGCGGTCCTTCAGCAACCGCCCTTTGACCGCCAGCACCCCCGGATTCGTCGTCGCCTCGTCGTAACCGCCTTGTTCGAACTGCGCCCATGCTTGATCGAGTGCGCCTGCGCGAGCCGCTGTGATGATCGCGGGCAGGCTGGGGCGGCGCGGCAGTGGCGAGCTTATTGGCACAGTGTCACCATGGTCAGGCATCGGGATTGACGCAAGCAAAAGGGGCCTTGCCGTTGCTTCGACAAGGCCGCCTTTGTGCCCACACTGTTACTTGACGACGGTTGGAACTGGCGTGTTGGAGGCTCCCGAAGCGAGGACCTGCGTCTCGCCACGGATTTTGCGGTTGCGAAGCGTTGCGATCTGGGTGTCGACGCTCGCTGCGGCTTTCTTGAAGCAGCTTTGCTGCGCTATATGGGCACTCAGATCACTTTCACCGTTGCTGCCGCAGATCGAAGCTGCGGCACGGTATGCCTGGCTGCGTAGCCGGGCGACTCCGTCGGGGGAGGTCAGGTCGTAACCCTTGGCGCTGATCTCGACGGTGGGGGCGCCGTCCGCCGCAATGGCGGGAGCGGCAAGGCCGACGCTGCCGAATGCAACGGCGAGAGCGATGGCGGTGTTGGCGATGTTGGTACGGACGGTCATGGTCTGTCTCCTGCGTGTGCCGTGTTGGCAAACAGGAGATACGGCGAGCGCGCGACGACAACGCGTGACGGAGATCACGGTTGTCAGTTCATGCGTTTTTTTCAGGCGAGCGCTTCAGCGATGAGTTTGCGAGTCGGCCCGACACCGTAAAGAGCGATAAAACTGCCCATGCGCGGGCCTGCGCTCGACCCGAGCAGCGTTTCGTACAACGCCCTGAACCAGTCGCGCAGCTGCTCAAATCCTCCCTCGTTACCGATGGCATAAACGATGTTCTGGATTGTGGTCGCGTCAGCGTCAGCCGGTAGCGCTGCCAGTTCGCGGTCGAGACGTTCGAGCGCGTTGATTTCGGGACCCTGGGGAGAACGCCGCTCGAGCGTCGGGGCGACATAATCGCTGTTGTAGACAAGTGCATGGCCGATGAGCGCGTCAAGTTCGGGCGTGATCTCGCCGTCGATATAGTTCGACAGATATCCGCGCACCTGATCGGCGGTCGCCCCCGCGCCAAGCACGCCCGCCAGGTTGAGCAACAGCCCGAATGTGACCGGCGGTGCCTCGCTCGGCACGATTCCGTTGTGGATATGGTGCACAGGATTGCCGAGTCGCTGCTCGACCAGCTGCCCGGCATAATTACCCCGAAACTGGAAGTATTCATCCACCGCGCGTGGGATAACGCCGATGTGAAGACTCTTGGCCTTTTTCGGCTCGCGATAGGCATAGAACGACAGGCTCTCCTGCGTCCCGTAATCGAGCCACTGTTCCAACGTCAGGCCATTTCCTTTCGACTTGGAAATTTTCTCGCCGTGCTCGTCGAGGAACATCTCGTAGATTAACCCCTCAGGCGGTCGCCCGCCCAGGACGCGTGCAATCTTGCCGGACTGGACGCTGCTGTCGATCAGGTCCTTGCCGTACATCTCGTAATCGACGCCGATCGCGACCCAGCGCATTGCCCAGTCGACTTTCCACTGAAGCTTGGCTTTGCCGCCCAGCACCGATTGCGTGACAATATCGCCGCCGTCGTCGAAACGGATCAAGCCCGTCTCGGCATCGACGACCTCGACCGGGACTTGCAGCACAACACCCGTCTTCTCGCTGATCGGAAGGACAGGAGAATAGCTTGCAGCGCGCTCCTTGCGCAGCGTTGGCAGCATCACCTCCATGATCGCACCATAATGAAGAAGCACGCCCTTCAGGGCGTCATCGAACACGCCGCTTTCATATTGCGATGACGATGAGATAAAGTCGTACTCGAAACCGAAGCGGTCGAGAAAATCGCGCAGCATGGCGTTGTTGTGATGCGCAAAACTCTCGAACTTGCCGAAAGGATCGGGGATACGACTGAGAGGTTTGCCAAGATTGGCAGTCAGCATCGCATGATTGGGAACATTGTCGGGGACCTTGCGCAGCCCGTCCATGTCATCCGAAAACTCGATCAGCCGCGTCGGCGCATCGCTCATCGACTGGAACGCATGGCGCACCATTGTCGTGCGCAGGACCTCGTTGAATGTGCCGATATGCGGCAAACCCGAGGGGCCGTAGCCGGTCTCGAAGACGATCGGGGCATTGCCCGGCTTCCCGTCGGGATACCGCTTGATGAGCTTGCGCGCCTCTTCATACGGCCAGGCCTTTGATGCGAGAGCAGCGGTGCGGAGGGCTTCATCAGTCATAACCTCGCGTCTTTGCTGCCTAAAAGCGCAAGCGCAACCCCGTTGCCCTTTCGTTCCTGTGGCGGCACAGAGGTTGCGTGACGACGCTTCGCCATCCCGCACTCTATGCCAGCCATGGCGGCATCTGGATTGCCGACGAGAGCGGCACGCAGCAAATCGGGCGCGGTGATGCTCTTGCTCGGGCGGCCGAGACGCCAGTAATTCTGCTCAATGCCCCGCTCGTCGCGCAGCGGCTGGGATATCCCGAATTGTCGGGACTCGACTTGCTGGAGCTGTTTGCGTTTGTGCATCCGGCCCAATTCGTCGTGCCGACTGTCAAGGGTATGTGCGAAGCAACCGGGCTGATGCCGCCGGCCGATGAGGCAAGCGCGGCGGCCCTGCTGCGACAGGTCGCGGGCGTTCTGGCCACCCGAATGGCCGAAGTCGATTGGGTAGAGCGCGAAGGGGCATGGAGCGTCGTGGCAACGATGCAGCGGCTGCGCTGGCCCTGGGCTGGGATCGCGCTGGAGTTTATCGCTCGTCCCCCACAGGCGGAACGAGGTCTGTTCGCCAAACTCCCCGAGTGGGAAGAAAAAACGCCGCGTCCGGCACCGCGTCCAGCTGTTGTCGCAGGCGTAGACGCGCTCGCCCGACTCCATGAACTGACGGGTCCCGGTGCCGAGACCCGCGAGGGGCAGCAAGCTTATGCTGTCGCTGCGAGCGGCGCGTTTGCGCCCAAGATGCGCCGTGACGGACCCCATATGGTGCTTGCAGAGGCGGGGACAGGCATCGGCAAGACCTTGGGCTATCTTGCGCCCGCATCGCTTTGGGCCCAGCGCGCTGGCGGGGCGGTGTGGGTCTCGACTTATACCAAAGCGTTGCAACGCCAACTCGATGCCGAGACGGCCCGTCTGTATCCCGACCCTGCTTCGCGCGCGGTACAGGTGACGGTGCGTAAAGGGCGCGAAAACTATCTCTGCCTGCTCAACCTGGAGGACGCCCTGCAGGGTGGCTTTTCGGGGCGGGCGGCCGTGCTTGCCCAGCTCGTGGCGCGCTGGGCTGCATACACGCGCGACGGCGACATGGTCGGCGGCGATCTGCCCGGCTGGTTGCCAACGCTGTTCCGGCGTAACGGCTCGACGGCGCTGACCGACCGGCGCGGCGAATGCATTTATGCCGGCTGCCCGCATTATCGGCGATGCTTCATTGAGCGCAGCGCCCGTGCAAGCATCGACGCCGATATCGTCATCGCCAATCACGCGCTCGTGATGATCAACGCGGCGCGCGGTCGCGAGACGGCGAATCGTCCGACACGCATTGTGTTCGACGAAGGACATCACGTGTTCGACGCCGCCGACTCGACGTTTTCTGCGGCCCTCACGGGTCAGGAGGCGATCGAGTTGCGCCGCTGGGTGATCGGACCCGAAGGCACGGCGCGGGGACGTCGACGTGGGCTGTCAGCCCGGCTCGCCGATGTGGCGAGCTATGATGGAGACGGCGCGAATGCGATTGCTGCGGCAACGGCTGCGGCGCAGGCACTACCATCGGACGGCTGGTTGGCGCGCATTGCCGAGGGGTCACCGTTCGGCCCGCTCGAGAGTCTGCTCTCTGCTGTGCGTGGCCTCGTTTACGCGCGAAGTACCGCCGAAGATGCAGGCTATGGCCTGGAAACCGAGGCTGCCGAACTCGACAGGCCGACAATTGATGCCGCTGCCAGCGCGGCAGCGGCGCTCGATGCCTTGCTCCGACCGTTGGTCGCGCTTGGACGGCGGCTCGAAGCTGTGCTCGACGATCCGCCCGACTGGGTCGATAGCGCCGCACGGGCGCGGATCGAGGGGGCCATCGCTTCGCTTGGCTGGCGGCGCGATACGGTCGCGTCATGGCTGTCGATGCTGGCGCGCGTCGGGGGTCCGGCCGATCCCGATTTCGTTGACTGGCTTGCTGTCGATCGAGTTGAAGGACGCGATATGGATATCGGTATGCATCGCCACTGGCTCGATCCGACCCGACCTTTTGCCGACGTCGTGCTGAAACCCGCCCACGGCGTGCTGATGACTTCGGCAACGCTGACCGGTGGCGGCGACTGGGCGCAGGCCGAAGCGCTAAGCGGCGCCAATCACCTCGATCACCCGCCCGCTGTATTCACGGTCAAAAGCCCGTTTGACTATGCCACTCAGTCCGAAGTGCTCATCGTGACCGATGTAACGCGCGGAGACATGGGCGCGCTTGCCAATGCCTATGCACGGTTGATCGCCGCGTCTGGCGGCGGCACACTGGGTCTGTTCACCGCGATCCGAAGACTGCGGGTAGTGCATGCGCGGATCGCCGACCGCCTCGCGCGAGACGGGCTGCCGCTTTATGCGCAGCACGTTGATCCGATCGATACCGGGACGTTGGTGGACATTTTTCGCGACGATTCACGCGCGAGCCTGCTGGGTACCGACGCTTTACGCGATGGCGTTGATGTCCCGGGCAACTCGCTGCGCACGGTGTTGATGGAGGGCATCCCGTGGCCGCGTCCAACCGTGCTGCACGCTGCACGCCGTGCAGCCAACGGCGGGAGCGCTCATGATGATCGCATCGTTCGCGCCCGGCTCGCACAGGCGTTTGGGCGGCTGATCCGCCGTGCTGATGACAGAGGTACGTTTGTCATCCTTTCGGCGGCAGTACCCACGCGCCTGCTGACTGCATTTCCCGACGGCACGCCCATCAGTCGCGTGTCTCTCGACGACGCCGTAGCCCGCGTTTTGTCACGTCTTCCAACCGTCGCGCCATTGGTGCATCAGAGAACACGATGAAGACGCTGACTTTGCTCCGCCATGCCAAATCGGGCTGGGATGACCCGGTCGCTCGCGACTTCGACCGCGCGCTCAACGAGCGCGGCAAGCGCGGTGCCAGCGTCGTGGGCGCTCATATGAAAAGTCTCGAACTTCAGTTCGACGCCGTTGTGTCCTCCCCCGCCGTGCGCTGCGTCGACACACTCGACGGCATATGGGACGGGTATGGGCGAACGATGCACCCGAAATGGGATCGACGCATCTATCTTGCTTCTTGCGTGACGCTGCTGGATGTCGTCCATGATCAGTCGGACGGTATTGATCGTCTTCTGATGTGTGGCCATAATCCCGGCCTCGAGGATCTGATCCTCATGCTGATCCCCGACAATGCCGAGGAGGCCCGACGCGATGATGTCGAGGAGAAATTTCCCACCGCCAGTATTGCCGAAATGACCTTTGACGTCGAACGTTGGGCCGACATCGGTAGTGGTAAAGGGCATCTGACCCGGTTCATCCGCCCGCGCGACCTTGACGCAGCGCTTGGCCCCCAAAGCGAATGAACCTGCGCCGGGCGGCCGCCGCCGATTCCGCAAAGCTGAGTTTGATCGGGTGTGCGACGTTCATCGAAAGCTTTGCCAACGATCATGACGGCGATGAGGTCGTGCGTTATCTCGCAGCTGAGCATTCGCCCGGCTGGTACGGCCGTGAACTTGCAAATCCGGCCAACTTCGCCTGGTTGGTCGAAGAAGCTGTCGGTTGTCCTGTCGGCTATGCGATGGGGATTCCGGCGGCATTGCCTGGCACAGATCCAGCACGTGATTTTGAAGTGAAGCGCCTCTACATGCTGTCGAAATGGCACGGTCGCGGCTGGGGCGCCAAGCTGTTTCAGGCTGCCGAAGACGCGGCGCTGGCGCGGGGAGCTAAGCGCCTCGTGCTCAGCGTCTATGTAGACAATGTTCCGGCCCAAAAGTTCTATGCGGCGCGCGGGTTCGACACAATCGGACGCTGGGTGTTCGAAGGGTTCGCCGCGAGCGAGGATTTTATCCTTGCCAAAACGCTTTAGTCGGACAGCGCTGCTGCCAGGGTGTTGCGGATCTGTTTCAGCTCGGCGAGCACTGAACGACCGGTAGCGTGCACCGCGCCAGCGGCGGGCACATTTGGTTTTTCGCCGGCCAACAGTTTTTGGACGCCCTTGATCGTGTAGCCGTCACGGTTGAGCGCCGTGTCGATGCGACGGACAAGCCCCACATCCTCGGGCCGATAATAACGCCGGTTGCCGG
This sequence comes from Sphingomonadales bacterium, assembly GCA_043787435.1. Classification (GTDB taxonomy): domain Bacteria; phylum Pseudomonadota; class Alphaproteobacteria; order Sphingomonadales; family Sphingomonadaceae; genus Sphingomonas_O. The sequence goes on from JAYVVA010000134.1 coordinate 6,901, forward strand.
CACGCGTCAGCGGACGGAGTTGGGGAAAGCGCGTTTCCCAATATCGCAGGATGTGCTGTGGCACGTCCAGCTCGGCGCTCAATTCGCCAATCGTACGAAACGCGCTCTCGCTCTTTTCCGAATCGGCCAAAGACGCTTCAGCTCCCCGCGATTCGGTCGCGCATTATCTGGCTCGCGCGAAAGGTGAGCACGCGGCGCGGCGAGATCGGAACTTCGACACCGGTCTTGGGATTTCGGCCGATGCGTTGTCCCTTGTCGCGCAGCACGAACGTTCCAAAACTCGAGATCTTGACGTTGCTTCCGTCACCCAGCGCCCCGCACATATGGTCCAGGATCCCCTCGACGAGCGTCGAGGAGTCGACGCGGGACAATCCTATCTTGCGGTGAACTGCCTCAGCGATGTCAGCGCGTGTCAAATTGCCTGCCTTGGCCATAATCCCCCTCCTCGGCGACGTCTTCCGATTATAAGTATCTTAACCGCCCCTTTGCGGGCGTCAATTCACCAGCGAAGAACGGCTGCGCCCCAAGTGAAACCGCCGCCCATTGCTTCGAGCACCACAATGTCACCCGCCTTAATCCGGCCATCGCGGACCGCAGTGTCGAGTGCGAGTGGTACCGAAGCGGCCGATGTATTGGCGTGGTCTGCAACCGTAATGACTACCTTTTCCGGCGCAAGCCCCAGCTTCCTTGCCGTTGCATCAAGAATACGCGCATTGGCTTGATGGGGCACCACCCAATCGACGTCGGCAGGGGTCAGGTCAGCCGCCACCAGTGCCTCGCCCAATACGTTTGCCAGGTTGGTTACGGCATGGCGGAAAACCTCGCGGCCTTTCATGCGGACCTTGCCCACCGTGCCGGTCGTCGAAGGGCCTCCGTCGACATAGAGAAGCTTGTTGTGCCGGCCATCGGCATGGAGCTTGGCTGAAAGCACGCCGCGCCCGTCATCCGTTGCGCCGAGGACAATCGCGCCAGCGCCATCGCCGAACAAGACGCACGTGGTGCGGTCCTCCCAGTCGAGAATGCGGCTAAAGGTTTCGGCCCCGATGACGAGAGCGTTGGTTGCCGAACCTGCACGGATCATGCTTTCGGCGATCGAAACGGCGTAGAGAAAACCCGAACACACCGCGCCGACGTCAAACGCGACGCAATCGTTGATGCCCAACGCGGCCTGCACCAGCGTTGCGCTTGCCGGAAATGTCTGGTCAGGGGTGGCTGTGGCAAGGACGATCAGGTCGATGTCCGTCGCCTCCATTCCGGCGGAGATCAGCGCCTGCCGACACGCGTCAGTTGCGAGCGTCGAGGTGGTCTCTCCCTCACCGGCGATGTAGCGAAACCGGATGCCGGTACGCTCGACGATCCACTCGTCGGTCGTATCGACGGTTTTGGCCAGTTCGGCGTTCGATACGCGGCGAACTGGGAGTGCAGCCCCTGTGCCAAGAACTGCTGCACGTCTCATTTGGCGGTCGCCGACGAAGTGGTCAACGCGCGGTGTCCGGCAAAATGGTCAAGATCCTCGGTGATCCGCCGGGTGATGTCGTTGGCGACAAGCTTGGCTGCAACGCCGATCGCATTGGCAACGCCCTTCACATTGGCACTGCCATGGCTTTTCACGACGATCCCATTGAGGCCCAAAAAAACGGCGCCATTGTGATTGTTGGGGTCGAGCCGGTGGCGCAGCAATTCGGTCGCCGGCTTCGAAACGAGAAACCCGAACCTCGACCGGGTCGAGCTGGTGAACGCAATTCGCAGCAAGTCGGTGACAAAACGGGCCGTCCCCTCCATCGTCTTGAGGGCAATATTTCCGGAAAACCCGTCGCAGACGACGACGTCGGTTTCTCCGCGTGAGATCTTGTCGCCTTCGATGAAGCCGCCGAATCGCATGGGGAGGTCG
>JAYVVA010000135.1:0-15792 GCA_043787435.1 Sphingomonadales bacterium
GCGAGGCTGACCAGCCCCAGCGCAGTCAGAAGCGCCGGCAGCAGGAATTTTGTGAACCGGCGTGCGTCGTCGTGCAGCTTGCCCTCTGTTCGCCAGATAAGCCAACCTGCCCCGAGCAAGGCGTAGCCGATCAACAGGCTGAAGCCGCAGAGCAGGCTGAACGGCGTCAGCCAGTCCCACCAGCCACCACCATAGTGCCGCCCGTCGACTTTTATCCCTTGCAGCAATGCGCCCAACGTAATTCCCTGCGCGAAGGTGGCAACCACCGAGCCCATGCAGAATGCTGCATCCCACAACTTGCGGTGCGCGGGATCGCGCCAACGGAATTCAAATGCCACGCCGCGAAAGACGAGGCCGAGCAACATCGCGATGAGGGGCGCGTAAAGCGCCGGCAGAATGATCGCATAGGCCAGGGGAAACGCCGCAAGGAGACCACCGCCGCCGAGCACAAGCCAAGTCTCGTTCCCGTCCCAAACCGGCGCGATCGCATTCATCGCCATGTCGCGCTCCTCGCCGATCCGGAAACGCGGAAACAAGATCCCGATCCCGAGATCAAACCCGTCCATCACGACGTACAGCGCAATGGCGACCGCGATAATCCCCGCCCAGATTACAGTGAGATCCATCACGTGCCCTCCATCGCGGGTACGGTTCCAGCGGTACGAATCGGCGCAGGAATGCTGTCGGGTTCACCAGGCTGCGGCGGACGGGCAACAAGCCTGAGAATGTACCAGGTGCCTGCTGAAAAAGCAGCGAAATAGACAATGACAAATGCCGTAAGCGAGCCAATCATTCCTGGCGTCCCGATCGCCGACGACGCCTCGGCCGTGCGAAGCAGACCCGTAATCGTCCACGGCTGACGCCCGACCTCGGTCGTCGCCCAGCCCGCGAGCACTGCCACAAAACCCATCGGACCCATCACGACCGCCGCGCGGTGCAGCCATTTCCACTCATACAGCTTGCTCCGCATCCGTGCGAACAAGCTCCAAAGACCGAGCCCGAGCATGGCAAAACCAATCCCGACCATGATCCGGAACGTCCAAAACACGACCGCGACCGGTGGCTGGTTCGCACGGGGAACCGTATCGAGTCCGACCATCGGCGCGTTCAGATCATGTTTAAGGATCAGCGATGAAGCCTTGGGGATTTCAACGCTGTAGCGCATTTTCTGCGCACCCTGATCAGGGATGCCAAACAAAATGAGAGGCGCGCCTTCAGGGTGGCTTTGGAAATGGCCTTCCATGGCCATGATTTTGACAGGCTGATACTTCAGCGTGTTCAGCCCGTGCGCGTCGCCAGCGAAAATCTGGATGGGCGCAACGATTGCTGCCATCCACATCGCCATCGAAAAGCTCTTCTTCGCCGCTTCGGTCCGTTTGGCGCGCAACAAGTGCCATGCACCGATGCCACCGACCGCAAAAGCAGTCGTCAGATAGGCCGCGATGACGGTGTGAACGAGGCGATAGGGAAAGCTGGGGTTGAAAATGATCGGGAGCCACCCGCCTGGCCCTGGCACGAACTGCCCGACACTGTTGACCGACCAGCCGCTTGGCGTCTGCATCCAGCTGTTCACGCTCAGGATCCAGAAAGCCGATATGAACGTTCCGAGCGCCACCATCAGGGTTGCGGCGAAATGCAGTTCCTTGCCGACTTTCTTCGCGCCGAACAGCATCACGCCGAGGAAACCGGCCTCAAGAAAGAACGCGGTCAGAACTTCATAGGCCATCAACGGTCCGATAATCGGCCCGGCTTTGTCGCTAAAGACCGCCCAGTTTGTGCCGAACTGGTAGGACATGACGATGCCCGAAACGACGCCCATTGCAAATGCGATCGCAAAGATGCGCAGCCAATAACGGAAAAGATCCAGGTAGACCTGTTCCTTGGTCCACAACCACAAGCCCTCAAGCACGGCAAGGTAGCTCGCCAAGCCAATCGAAAAGCTCGGAAAAAGGAAATGGAACGATATCGTAAAGGCGAATTGGGCGCGCGCAAGGATGAGGGCGGTTTCAGTAGTCTGCATAGCTGCAAGATACGCCGTTTCGTCCCCCACGCCCAACAGCCAAGATCGGCAATACAGGTGCAGGAATTGCATGCGACCCGGGCGTGCTACGCTGTATCACTTGAATAATACACGCGAGCCGTCTTATCTAGGGAGCGAGCTGGAGGATTGTGCATGGCGACGACGATACCCGACATGGCTGAGATGATGCTGACTGCACCTGGCCCGGTTGCCCCCATCGCGGCGGAAAAAGCAGCCGGACTCGTCCCGCTCGAGGACGCACAGAAAACGCAGCTGGAAGCCAAAGCCGAAGCTTTTGTCAGCGACCTCGTTGCGCAGGACCCGAACTCGCCCGAATTTGGTCGCCGGGTCGATTTGATCGCTGATATGGGTCGTAACGAAATTGCGCAGGCAGCCGGCCAGTCGAACCGCTTCCTCGACCGACCTGTGCGGTCGATGGACAAGGAAAGTGGCGTCGGCAACGATCTCGCCGAACTGCGTCGGACCATCGAGGATCTGGACCCGGGCAAGCGCGGCAGCCTCACGGCGCCAAAACGGCTGTTCGGTATCATCCCCTTCGGCAACAAGATGCGCGATTATTTCGACAGTTATAAAAGCTCGCAGCAGCATATTGCGTCGATTTTGACGCGGCTTGCTTCGGGCAAGGACGAGCTGCTCAAGGACAATGCCGCGATCGCGACAGAGCGGCAGTCGTTATGGGCGGCAATGGGGCGCCTGGAACAGATGATCCATGTATCGAAGGCGCTCGACGCCAAGCTTGAAAGCAAAGCCAACGAGATCGAGACCTCGGATCCGGTGAAGTCCAAGGCGATCCGCGAGACGGCGTTATTCTATGTTCGGCAGCGCACCACGGACCTGCTGACCCAGATGGCAGTCAGCGTGCAGGGCTATCTCGCGCTCGACCTCGTCAAAAAGAACAATGTCGAGTTGATGAAGGGAGTCGACCGGGCATCAACGACGACAGTGTCGGCGCTTCGAACGGCAGTGACGGTAGCGCAGGCATTGACCAACCAGAAACTGGTGCTCGAGCAGATCACTGCGCTCAATTCCACCACTGCAAATATCATCGACTCGACCGGAACGTTGCTCAAATCGCAGACCGCCACGATTCACGAGCAGGCCGCTTCAAGCACCATTCCGTTGGAAACGCTCAAGCGAGCATTCCAGAACATCTACGACACGATGGATCAGGTCGATGCTTTCAAGGCCAAGGCGTTGGTATCGATGAAGACCACAGTCGACGCACTGTCGACCGAAGTCGAAAAGTCGAAGGGTTATATCGCCCGCGCCGAGGGCGCGGCGCAGGGACGCCTGGCAGGTCCGACCCTCGACAACCCACTGGCACCGGTGTGATCGACGCATGACCGCAGACGAAATCATCGCCAAGGCCGACGCCCTCATCCAGCGTCACTCCGAGTCTCGCCGCTTCCAGAAACGCGCAAGGGAGCGAATGCGCCGCAACGTTGCGCGGCGGATGGCACGGATGGCCGTTACCGCCTCGGTCATTCTATTTGGCGTTGTGGCGATCGGGCTCGCAGGCTTTCCGGTTGGAACCACAGGCGTGATGCTCGCTGGCCTTGCCGTCATTGCCGCATGTCTGTTGCTCGCGGTCTTCCCGCACGACTACGAACCCAGCGCCGAAGCGCTACCAACAACCCAACTCGCTCTCTTGCCGCTCAAGACCGAGGAATGGTTATCAACCCAGCGGCTTGCCCTGCCCGCGCCTGCGGCGCGATTGATCGACGGGATCGGCGTCAGACTCGAAGCCTTGGTGCCCCAACTCGCGACACTCGACGAGCGCGAACCTGCCGCGGCCGCCGTCCGGCGCCTGATCGGTGACGAGTTGCCCGAATTGATCAAGGGTTATACGCGCGTGCCGACGGCACTACGCCGTGTGGATACCGATGGTATCGTCCCCGAAAAGCAATTGCTGGAAGGGCTTGCCGTTGTCGACAGAGAGCTGTCGCGGATGAGCGAACAGCTCGCACGCGGCGACCTCGAACGATTGGCAACGCAGGGAAAATATCTTGAGCTCAAATATCAGGGCGGCGACATTTGAGCGTCAGTTGCTCGGCGGGGGGGCCGCCGGATCGCGCTGAATGATCCAGTCGTGATCCTCTTCGACGTGAGAGGCGACCGCATGGCCAAGTCCATCTCTCGACGGACGAAAACGAAACCGTTCGGTAATCAGGCGGCACGTTGTCTGGTCCAGAACGCTGCTGCCGCTTGAATGCGTGATCCTGCAGTCGGCAACGCGTCCGTCGACGCGGACGAGATAGCGGACCGACACGCTGCCCTCGAGTGGCGTGCCGTCCGGGGCGGCCGGGTAGTCCGAGTTGCGGATCTTGCCCTTGATCTGAACGGGGCCGGTACCATCACCTTCGCCATCGCCAGAACCGCCGCTTCCACGCCCCTGCCCCTCGCCACCCGCGCCGGTTCCAGGTCCTGCGACGGGCGCAGCACCGGCATTTGATTCACTGCCATGCGCTGAGGCGGCCGCGACGAGGACCGGGACCCGAATGGGCGGCAGTATGGGCGGCGGGGCGACAATTTCGGTGGGGTTATGCTTCAGATTAGGCGCCGAGGCGGCACTGGCCCGGTTATGATGTTTTGCCACAGGACGTGGCGCGACCAAAGGCTGCGCCGGCGGCGCAAGGTCGAGTAGCGCGAGCGTCTTGTCACGAATGGATAACGCATTGCCACTGTGCAGCGTAAAAAGCGCGAGCAGGGCAAAGAAATGGAACATGATTGCGGCAAACGCGACGATGCCCCGCTGACGTCGGGAGAGCGATCCGCTCCATGTATTCTGATCGGCCATTTGTACCAAACGACTGAAAAGGTCGCCGGCTCCATCCGTTGGCGATGTCAGCGCTTACAGACGCGTATCGCGCCCGGCTCAGGTCGGGTGCCGATCGGCTCGAACGCAGCCAAATACCCTCCGGCCGACGGCATCGTCTGAAAATCAACCTGCTTGTACCCGACCGCTTCGAACTCGCATTTGAGCAATTCGGGCGGCGTGCCGTGCTGGTTAGTCGGGCGGTTCGCGTCGACCACGATGACGCGGCCGCCCGTTTTGACTGCAGGGCGCAGGTGCCAGAGGAAGGCGTAAGGGCTGTTGATCTCGTGGTACATGTGCACGAGGAATACACGGTCGAAGCTGTGTTCAGGCAGACCCGGGTCGTCGGGTGTGCCGAGTTTGACGCTGACGTTGTCGAGCCGCTCGCGCGTCACGCGCTCGGCAAGCGCATCGCGGACGTCGGGTACGATGTCCTGCGCCAGCACGCGGCCCTTGGGACCGATCCTGGCCGCAAGCCGGATCGTGTAATAGCCTTCGCCAGCACCGATGTCCGCGACGGTCATGCCGTGCGTCACGCCCGCACGATTCATTACATCGATCGATTCGCCTGCCTTGTCGCGGCTGTTTTCGTTTGACCAGCGCGGCGACACGATCGTTGCGACGGGGCGAGCGGCAGCGGGGAAGGCCGATGATTTTGGTGCAGGCGCGGGGGCGGAGGGACTGCAGGCAGAGAGCACGAGCAGGATTGCGCCTCCCCGCAACACGCAGAGTGCTCCCCAGCCAGCTGGTAGCGCGTTCCGCTCGAAGGGTCGGCTGTGCGACGACTTCCCTGCGTCAGCCGGCCCGTGCCCCCTGCCCATTGCCGACATCAATCGAAACAAGATCGTCAATCGACATCCTCCACAACGACCTTTTCTCCGGTCACCCGCTGGCTGAGCGCTGCCGCCATGAACCGGTCGAGGTCGCCGTCAAGCACTTGATCGGGGGCAGTAGAAACGACGCCGGTGCGTAGATCCTTTACCATCTGATACGGTTGCAGCACATAAGACCTGATCTGGTGTCCCCAACCGATGTCGGTCTTCGAAGCGGCGCTGGCGTTCGCCTCGGCCTCACGTTTTTGCAGCTCGGCCTCGTAAAGACGCGCGCGCAACTGATTCATTGCCTCCGCCTTGTTCTTGTGCTGGCTGCGCTGGTTCTGACACTGGACGACGATGTTGGTCGGCAAGTGCGTGATGCGCACCGCTGAATCGGTCGTATTGATGTGCTGGCCACCCGCCCCGGAGGCGCGGTAGGTGTCGATGCGCAATTCGCTCTCGACAATTTCGATGTCGATGTTTTCGTCGACCACGGGATAGACCCAGACGCTGGCAAAGCTGGTGTGACGGCGCGCCGCGCTGTCATAAGGGCTGATACGGACGAGACGATGCACGCCGCTCTCGGTCTTGGCATAGCCATAGGCGTTGTCGCCCTTGAGCATCAGCGTCGCCGACTTCAGCCCTGCCTGTTCGCCCGAATGGCTGTCGATAAGTTCGACCTTCATGCCGCGTCGTTCCGCCCAGCGCTGATACATGCGCGCAAGCATCCCCGCCCAGTCCTGGCTTTCGGTCCCGCCGGCACCCGCGTTGACCTCGATATAGGTGTCGTTGCCATCGGCTTCGCCGGCGAGGAGCGCAGCGACCTTGTCGCGTTCAGAGCGCTCTGCAAGTTGAGCGAGGCTTGCCACGCCCTCGTCGACCATCGCGGCGTCGCCCTCGGCGTCGGCCATATTCATGAGCTCGACCGTATCGCTGAGTTCTGTCTGGATCGCACGGGTCGCGTCAATCGCTTCCTCGAGCCGGCGACGCTCACGCATCACCACCTGGGCCGCCTTGGGGTCGTTCCACAATGCCTGATCTTCGACCAGGGCGTTCAACTCCTCCAGCCGGGCAAGCGCCTTATCCCAATCGATAAAACGTCTCAGCAGCGCGAGGGCGGACTTTATCTGGTCGACGTGAGCCTGCGCTTCGGCGCGCATAATATATCCTTCAGTTAGTCGTCACCCCAGCCAAAGCAGGGGTCTCAAGCGTTTAGAGTGCGCTCCGTCCGCAAGAAGCCTCGGCTCGCGCCAAGGTGACGGTGGTGCCTAGTAAATCCCGCCCTGCCTTTGCAGGAAATCGCTGTCTTGTCGCGATTGTGTATGCGCCTTGGGCGCAGCTTTTTTTACCGCGAGCGGAAGTTCATCGCTGCGAATCGAGCGACGAGGCTCACTTTCTGGCTTGAACGCTTCCCAGATCACGGCAGGTTTGGGATCATTGTCGTCGGGCCAGGCCCCGTAGACGCGCTTGCCCGATTTGCGATCGATGCGAACCATGCGAATGCCCGACGGCGCGCGAAACGGGACGATCGGCATTCCTTCCATAGCGGGTTTGGCAAACGCCTTGAAAATAGGCGCCGCGATGACGCTGCCCTGTGCACCCCCGCCCATGCTGCGCGGCTTGTCGTAACCGACGTAGACGCCGCCCACCAGATCAGGAGATCCGCCGACAAACCAAACATTGGTTGGACCTGACGTGGTTCCCGTCTTGCCGAACAGCGGGCGGTTGAGGTCGCGCAGGACCGTCGCCGTACCCCGCTGAATGACGCCTTCAGTGATGTGGACGACCTGGTAAGCCGTCATGGCGTCAATCACTTGCTTGGTGCGGCCGGGTGGGCGTGGCATTGCCTTGCCGTCGTACTCGGCCATGTTGCAACGTTCGCATGGCCGCGTATCGGCGCGAAAAATGACCGCGCCGTTCCGGTCTTGCACGAAATCAACCAGCGTCGGCTTGGTTGCGCGGCCGTTGCTGGCAAGAATCGAATAGGCGTTGACCATCTTCGAAACCGTCGTGTCGCCGGCGCCGAGCGCAATCGCAAGCACCGCCGGAAACGGCTTGCCTGGGTCACTGATGCCAACAGCCTCGGCCATCTTCACGACGTTGTCCATGCCGGTCTGGCTTGCAGCACGCACTGTCATCAGGTTGCGCGATTGCTCGACACCCCAGCGCATTGTCTGCGGCCCCGAACCGCCGCCACTGAAGTTACGAAAGCATTTTCGACCGAGCCGCGCGCCTTGATAAACGCAGAACGGCCCGTCGACGATGATCGAGGCCGGCGTCATCCCGTGGTCGAGCGCTGACGCATAAACAAACGGCTTGAAGCTCGATCCTGGCTGACGCAGTGCCTGGGTCGCACGGTTGAAACTACCCAGCCGCGATTCAAACCCGCCCTGCATCGCGAGCACCTGGCCAGTGTGAGGGTTCTGGACGACCATGCCGCCCGAGATCTCCGGCACGCTTCGCAGCGACCACCCGCTGCCCTCAGGTGCCACGACGATCACGTCACCGGGTTTGATCCATTCGAAGGCCGCACCCCCGCCCTTTCGCAGCATCGCGGCATTCGAAGACAGTAATCGCCCCTGCGTCCCATCGACGAACCCCAGTTCGGCCGCGGCACCGCCCTTGGTGAGGACGACCGCGGTGCGCCAGTCTTTGTACGCGATGCCAAGATTTGCCGCGGTGAAAGCCTGTTGCCAGTTGTCCGATATGTCCACTTTGCCCGATGGCCCGCTCCAACCTCGGCCGTGATCGAACCGCAGCAGACCCTCACGCAATGCCGTTTCGGCATAGTTTTGCAGTCTTGGATCGATCGAACTGCGCACCCATAACCCCCCGGCATAAACCGAGTGAGGACCGTCATTTGCGTTCTCGCCGAACTTGGTGATCAGCTGGCGCCGCACCTCTTCGGTGAAATAACCGCCTATGACATCGTCCTTTACCTGGACACGCGGAATGGTGCCAAGCGGTGTTACCACGGCAGCGTCATGCTGCGCCTGATCGATAAATCCGTTGCGCAGCATTTCGCGAAGCACCCAGTTCCGGCGCGTCATTGCCCGGTCGTAATATCGTTCTGGACGATAGTTCGATGGACCCTTGGGCAAGATCGCCAGATAAGCCATTTGGGGAAGCGTCAGGTCGCGCGCATCTTTGCCGAAATAGGCGAGCGCGGCCGACTGCACGCCGAACGCATTACGCCCGAGCGCAATCTGGTTGAGATAGAGTTCCATGATCTGCCGCTTGGTCAGCGCTGCCTCGATCCGATACGCGAGCAACGCTTCCTTCACCTTGCGCGAATAGGTAACCTGGTTCCCGATCAGCAGGTTTTTAGCAACCTGTTGCGTGATCGTCGACGCGCCGACCGGACGACCAGACCGAGTCATATTGGTGAACAGCGCTCGGATGACACTTGGATAATCAACGCCACCATGTTCGAAGAAGGTGCGATCCTCCGCCGACATATACGCCTTGACCAAAAGTGGCGGGAATTCGTCATAGCTCAGTTGAACCCGACGTTCGCGGGCGTAGGAATAGAAAGGCGTCCCGTCGACCGAGCGGATGTTGGTCGGGAGCGGCGGCTCGTATTTCAGGAGTGCTGTTGCGTCAGGCAGGCCGCGTGCAAAGGTAAACCAGAAGGCGACATAGGCCAGCAATAAGAAACCGGCGGCGATCAGGGCGCGCCGCCCCCATCGGCTCGACCACGTGCCTCGCGCGAATTCAATGGCGGCATTACCCTGTCGGTGCAGGGTTAAACGGAGATTTGGAGGTTCGGCAGCGTCGTTCATTGCCGCCGCGTCTAATGTGCGAACGCGCTCGGGGAAAGCCGTCTGTTAGCGCAATGCCGTCCGCCGGGCGAAATGAACATCGACAGCACGACGAAGCGATTGCGCAATGGCCTGCTTTCCCGCGACAGACGTCAGCCTCGCGACGTCTGCGGGGCTGCTGATATACCCTGCCTCAAGCAGGATCGCTGGCGTATCTGGTGCTTTAAGAACCGCGAATCCGGCCATCTGGTGATAGTCGTGCCTGAACGGAACGGCAGCGCCTTCTCGTTTCACGAGATCGGCAAAGCGCGCCGAGGCGTTCATCGTTTCGCGTTGAGCGAGGTCGATCAGTATCGACGAGACGTCTGAATTTTCGGTGCCCAAATTAACGCCGTTAATGATGTCGGCGCGGTTCTCGCGTGTGGCCAAAGACGCGGCGTTCCGGCCCGAGGCCACTTCGGAAAGCGTATAGATCGTTGCTCCCGAAGCGTCTGACCCTGGCGCGCTGTCAGCATGGATCGAAATAAAAAGGTCGGCCCTTATCCCGCGGGCGATCTGCGCGCGCTCCTGCAAGACAAGGAAACGGTCGTCGTCGCGCGTCAGCGCGACTCGTACACGCGCGCCTTTGAGCAATTCGTCGCGGATCGACTTGGCGAGCGCCAGCGTCAGATCCTTCTCGCGGATGCCGCCTTCACCTGTCGCGCCAGGATCGTGGCCCCCATGCCCCGCGTCGATGACAACCAACGGGCGCCGCGCGGGCCCCATGATGCGCGGGCGCGGCAAGCCGGAGCGCGCCGCCGGGATGTCGATGGTGACGCTGAATCGACTCCGGGGAGGTGCCGCGCGGCGCGCCACCTGCGGCAAGTAGAGTTTACGCGGCGCAGCAATCGCATCGGTAATCGCCTCGCTGCCGTTCGTCATCAGGGGGAACGTCAGCGCCCATGCGTCAACGGAAAAATTGCCTGCAGCAACACTGCCTGCAGCAACACTGGTCGTCACGGCGTAGTCGAAGAAAAACCGACGGGTTCCTGCAGCGACAGCACCCTGACGAACGATTTGTGCCGAACCGCTGCCAACCTGCGCCCGGACCGCCGCGCCGCCAGCAAAATCCGGCGTGAGCCGGTCCGGCTCCAGCAGCGCAACGCGCGTTGTCCGTGCGACGATTGAATCGAACCGCACGATGGTGCGGTTGTCGGCAGTTGCGACGCATCCTGTTTGCCCGGCCAGAGCCGGCGTCGCGATGCTCATGATGATCGGCAAAAGAGCGGACACACTTGCCCTCTGCCGCGCAATGCCCTGCGCGGTCCAGCAACTTCGCATGGTTTACGTCTTTTTTGCCAAAAATGGCGGCTGTTGGATGCGGCCGTGCCCTTGCGCCGTCGAATGTCGGTCAATCAGGCGGGTGGAAAATAACGTGCTGCGTTCACCTGTTGCGAGGAACAAAGCCGTCGCGAACCGTTGCCACCCTTTTTGTTGCCGTTGAGTGACGAGACTGCTAACCGTATAGCCGAGGGGCATTCTGATTTTTTCGGACTGCTCTTTCTCAGGTCGCGCGGTAGTTGCGCGACCGATCAGGTTGACGCTCGCATGATGCATGACATTCCGATCAAAGCTTTCTTCGGCCATCTGGCCGATGGGCGCGGTCGGACGCTTCCCCGGTCGATCCGACTGGGCATGAATTGCGGGCAGAAGCACAAACGCTCTTTCGACACCAACAACCCGTCGACGGCGGCGCGCCCGGAGCCGCGCTCATGAACCGTCCGACGACATCAGGCGCGCGCCCGCAAAGGCTGTGCGCCCGGAGATATTTACATGACAATGCGTATGCTGATCGATGCGCGCCACCGGGAAGAAACCCGGGTCGCGGTCATCAAGGGTAACCGGATCGAAGAGTTTGATTTCGAATCCGCCGAACATAAACAGCTCAAGGGGAACATCTATCTCGCCAAAGTGACGCGGGTCGAACCGTCGTTGCAGGCAGCATTTATCGACTATGGGGGCAACCGCCACGGCTTCCTTGCGTTCAGCGAAATCCACCCGGATTATTACCAGATCCCCAAGGAAGACCGCGAAGCCTTGCTCCGTGAAGAGGCAGAACACGCCGCCGAGGAAGAACGGCTGCGCGCGGGCGACGACGATCTGGATATGGGCAGTCATCACGACGACGACGGTCAGGACAACGACCGGCCTGACACCGATTCCGAGGACCATGACGAGGACGCGCCGCCGCCACCCACGACGACCAGTGGCAACGGGATCGACGAAAAGGCCGCGGACGCGCTCCGCCAGAAGCGGATGAACCTGCGCCGTCGTTACAAGATCCAGGACGTGATCCGTCGTCGGCAGGTACTGCTCGTGCAGGTCGTCAAAGAAGAACGCGGCAATAAAGGCGCGGCACTGACGACCTATTTGTCGCTTGCCGGCCGATATTGCGTGCTGATGCCCAACACGTCGCACGGGGGCGGAATCAGCCGCAAGATTTCGAACGCGGCGGACCGCAAGCGGTTGAAGGTCATCATGGCCGAACTCAACCTCCCCAAGACAATGGGTTGCATTGTGCGCACCGCGGGCCTGCAGCGGACCAAGGTCGAAATTCGTCGCGACTTCGACTATCTTGCCCGTCTGTGGGACGAGATCCGCGAAAACACGCTGGGTAGCGCTGCGCCCGCACTGATCTACCAGGACAGCGATCTCATCAAGCGGGCGATCCGCGACATCTATAACAAGGACATCGAAGAGGTCGTCGTCGAGGGCGCCGAAGGGTATGCCCACGCCAAGCAGTTCATGAAACTGCTGATGCCCAGCCACGCCCGACGCGTGAAATCTTATGTCGACACTGTTCCGCTCTTCCAGCGCAACCATGTCGAGGATCAGCTCGCAGCCATGTACAATCCGGTCGTGCAGCTGAAATCGGGCGGCTATCTGGTGATCAACCCGACCGAAGCGCTGGTGTCGATCGACATCAACTCGGGTCGTTCGACCCGCGAGTACGGAATCGAAGCAACTGCCGTCGGCACCAATCTGGAAGCCGCACACGAGATCGCGCGCCAGCTGCGGCTGCGTGATATGGCAGGTCTCGTCGTGATCGACTTTATCGACATGGAGAACAATTCCAACATCCGTAAAGTCGAAAAGGCCATGAAAGGTGCACTGTCTGATGACCGAGCACGTATTCAGGTTGGTCGAATTTCGTCGTTCGGCTTGATGGAGATGAGCCGTCAGCGCTTGCGCACCGGCGTCCTCGAAGCATCGACACGCCAGTGTCCGCACTGCGAAGGGACGGGCCTGGTCCGCACGGCATCATCGGCGGGTCTGTCGGCACTGCGCATGCTCGAAGACGAGGCCGGCCGCGGCCGCGGATCGATACTTGTACTGACCGCCAGCCGGGAGGCTGCGCTTTATGTGCTCAACAGGAAACGGGCCGAACTCGCCGAGATCGAAGAACGCTATGGTGTCGTGATCGAGGTTGCCTCCGACAACGAAGAAGAAGGCGCACGGATGACCGTCGAGGTCAGCGGCCCACCGCCTGCCTTCACGCCGCGCATCGAAGCCCCCGTCTTCGAAGAGGACGACGATGACATCGTCGAGGAGTTTGCCGACGACGAGCACGATGAGGAAGAAGAGAGCGAAACAACGACGGGCTCGAGTGAACGCTCGGCCGAGACCCGTGAGGGGCATGAAGATGGCGAAGCCGGGCGGGGCCGTCGGCGTCGCCGTCGCGGCCGTCGGGGTCGTCGTGATGACGAACGGCCGGTCGAAACGGCGGAAGCTGAGCTTGTCGAGGTGGGCGGGGTTGAAGCCGAAGCCGGTGACAGCGAACCTACGGCATCGGGCAGTGGCGAAGAGGCTGAGCGCAAGCGCCGCGGTCGTCGCGGTGGACGCCGCCGGCGGGGTCGCACTGGCGCCGAGCGCGAGACGCAGGCCGATGGCCAGCTACCGACCGAAACCGATGGCGAAGCTGAACCTGCTGCCGAAGCCGAGGCGCCGATGGCACAAGAGCCTCCGGCCAAGCCCAAGCGCGTGCGCAAGTCAAAGGCTGCCGAACCCGAAGCCGAAACAGTCGCCGTGTCAGAAGCTGAAGTGGTCGCTGAAAAACCCAAGCGCGTGCGCAAGTCAAAGGTGGCTGAGCCGCTCGTGACGACCCCCGACGTTGAAGAAAGCCCGGTCGTCGAAAAGCCGAAACGGACACGCAAACCCAAGGTTGCTGAAGTTGCCGCTTCCGTCGAACCCACCGAGGTGGCGCCGGAAACTGCAGACGGTGACAGCGGTGCCGAAAAGCGTGGTGGATGGTGGCAACGCACATTCGGCGCGCAGGATTGATCATGAGGGCGGTAGCCGCGCGGCGTTTCACGCGCCGTTCATCTGCCGCCCGCAAAACCTGTCCGTGATGCACAGAATTTCTCGATTGGTCGCGGCGCTTGTCGCGGCAATTCTTATCGCGCAGCCCGCGATGGCTCAGTCGATTCTGCGGGACGCCGAGACCGAGGCGCTGTTCCGCGAGATGTCTTCACCGATGATCACCGCGGCGGGGCTCAACCCCAAGAGCGTCGACATTGTCATGATCGGCGACCCGTCGATCAACGCGTTCGTCGCGGGCGGCCAGGTCGTCTATATCCATTCAGGCCTGATTGAGGCAGCCGCCAACGCCAATGAAGTGCAAGGCGTGATCGCGCACGAACTGGGCCATGTTGCAGCAGGTGATGTGATCCGTTCGAGTGCTGGTGCGAGCGAAGCAACCGGTATTACTATTCTAAGCCTGCTGCTCGGCGCGGCCGCCATTGCCGCCGGATCAGGCGATGCGGGCGCCGGCATCCTGATGGCTGGGCAGCAGGCCGCCATGGGCAAGTATCTGGCATTCTCGCGCTCGGTTGAGGCCGGGGCCGACGAATCAGCACGGCGTTACCTGTCGAAGAGCGGGATCAGCGGGAAAGGGATGATATCTTTTTTCAAAAAGCTTCAGCAAGAAGAGTTCCGGTACAGTCAGGACAAGATCGATCCCTACGCCGTAACCCACCCTTTGAGCGGCGACCGGATCGCCGTGCTCAAGGACCGAATGGCTGTGGATGCTGCATGGCAGACTCCGACCGACCCGGCGATCGAAGCGCGATTCCAGCGAGTGAAGGCCAAGTTATTCGGCTATATCAACGAGCCCAATGACACGCTGAACCGCTACCCGTTGTCCGATAGTTCGATTCCGGCGCATTATGCTCGCGCCTATGCGTTCCACAAGCAGGCCTTTGTCGACAAGGCCGTCGCGGAGACTGATGCCTTGCTCGCGGCCAAGCCGGGTGACCCGTATTTTGAGGAGCTGAAAGGCCAGATCCTCCTCGAATCGGGTCGCCCGAGCGACGCGCTCGCCGTTTTACGTGACGCCGTCCAGCGGACAAACTACGACCCGTTGATCGCCGCTTTGTTCGGACATGCGCTGATTGCAACCGAGGACAAGGCGCATTTTGCCGAAGCCAAAACAGTCTTGCGAAATGCCGTTCAGCGCGACCGCGAGAATCCTTTTGCCTGGTATCAGCTCGGGGTAATCTACACGCAGGAAGGCGATCAGGCGCGGGCTGCGCTGGCGAGCGCAGAGAAGTACGACCTCGAGGGACAAGCGCCGCTCGCGCTTCGCAATGCGAATGTCGCGATGGCTGGCCTTCCCAAGGGAACACCCGATTGGCTGCGTGCGCAGGACATATCGCTTGTCGCCAAGACTCAGGTCGATGCGCAGCATCGTAAGGGCGGTCGTCGCAAACGGCTCGCCGGCCGATAATTGTGCAGATCAAGGGGCGTGATATCATGATCGGATTAGTTGCAGTGGTTGCCGGTGCAGCGGCAACCGTGGCTGCAACGGGCATCGGTACCCCGGTATCGGCGTCAGACAAGTCTGCAGTCGAACGGGTCGTGCGCGAATATATTCTCGACCATGGCGAAATCCTTCAGCAATCGGTTGAGCGCCTGCAGGCGCGCGAGATGGCCAAGGTGATCGATGGCAATCGAGCACTCATCGAGACGCCGTTTCATGGCGCTTGGGAAGGCAATCCGAACGGCGATGTCGTGCTGGTCGAATTCTTCGATTACGCCTGTGGATATTGCCGCGCGAGCCTGCCGGACGTCGATCGGCTGCTCAAGGACGATCCCAAGCTCAAGATCGTCTATCGAGAAATGCCAGTGCTTGGACCGGACAGCATGGCCGCTGCCGAACTGAGCCTGAAAGTGGCCAAGAAAGGGAAGTATGCAGCGTTTCACCGCGCTGCCTATCTAGCACGTCCGGATGCCGCGGTACGCGCAAAGCTGGCGCGACAATTCGGTGTCGACCCCGCGTCCAAAGACGACCAGGCGACCGAAGAAATCACGACCAACCTCCAG
>JAYVVA010000136.1:0-4677 GCA_043787435.1 Sphingomonadales bacterium
GACCGTCAACGATCCGCGCGTGTTCATCAATCCTGAAATTCTCGAGCCTACCGAGGTGATGAACATCCATAACGAGGGATGCCTGTCGGTGCCTGACCAGTATGCCGATGTTGAAAGACCCGCTGCCTGCCGCGCACGCTGGATGGATCTTGAGGGCGTGATGCACGACGAACAGATCGACGGAATGCTCGCCACCTGCCTGCAGCATGAAATGGACCACCTCGAGGGCATCCTTTTCATCGACCACCTCAGTCGTCTGAAGCGCGAGATGTTGTTGCGCAAGCTGGCCAAGCTGAAGAAAGCCGCCTGACGCATTTTTCGCTGTCCCGCAGCGTACGTTCCGAATATGTTCCGAATTATGGGCTTTGAACTTTTTCTGTCGAGTGGCGTCGGATTGGCGGTTGGTCTTGTCGTCGGCTGGCTGTTGGGCAAGCAATCCGTGGCATCGGTACGCGAGAAACTGGCGGCCGCTCAGGCTCGTGCGGAAGATGCCAGGGTCGCACGCGATGTCCACGCTCAAGTGGAACGCGAACGCGACGAGGCGATGCAGCGGATCGCCGGGCTCGAAGCCGACCACGCCGCACGGGCCGAATCGTTCGCAGTACAGCTATCCCAGCTGTCCGCCGCAAAGGATGCACTCAGCGCGCAATTCGCCGAGACGGCGGCCAAACTGCTCGATACGGCCCAGCGCCAATTCCTCGACAGGGCCGAGGCCCGGTTTAAACAGTCGGAGGAAACGACGGGCCAGGGACTCAAAGCGCTTCTTCAACCGGTAACCGAACGTCTTCAACGCTATGAAGAAGGCGTCGCCAAGGTCGAGGCCGAGCGCCGCGACGCCTTTGGCGACCTCAAGGGTCAGATCGAAGCAATGCGGATTGGCACCGAGCGGGTCTCGGGCGAGGCAGCCAAGCTCGTCAATGCGCTGCGCAACGCCCCCAAGGCAAGAGGACGCTGGGGAGAGCAGCAATTGAAAAACGTGCTGGAAAGCTGCGGGCTGAGCGAATATGCCGATTTTCAGACCGAAGTCAGCATCGGCGTCGAAGATGGCACGCGACTGCGCCCTGATGTCATTATTCGTGTGCCGGGCGGTCAGAGCCTTATCATCGACGCCAAGGTTTCGCTCAATGCCTATCAAGATGCCTTTGGTGCCGTCGACGAGGCCGACCGTTCCACGCACTTGGCCGCGCATGCGCTGTCGATGCGCACCCATGTCAACTCGCTTGGCAACAAGAGCTATTGGAACCAGTTCGCCGATGCGCCCGATTATGTGATCATGTTCGTGCCAGGCGAGCATTTCCTTTCTGCCGCGCTGGAAAATGATCCAAACTTGTGGGATTTTGCCTTTGACAAGAAAGTGCTGCTTGCGACGCCGACCAACCTGATCGCGATCGCACGCACGGTAGCAGCGGTATGGCGGCAGGAGAAACTCGCAGGGCAGGCGCGCGAGATCGCCGATCTCGGCAAGGAACTCTACGCGCGGTTGGCGGTGATGGGCGGGCACGTCGGGCGCCTCGGCAAAAATCTCGATACGGCTGTCGGCGCCTATAATGCGTTCGTTGCCAGCCTGGAAATAAATGTCCTGACACAGGCCAAACGATTCGAGGCACTCAACATCGACACGGGAAACAAATCCATCGACGTGCTTCCCGTGATCGAACAGCAAACCCGGTCCTTGGTGAAGTTGGTAGCATCGAGCGACACTGTCGAGGACGCACTCTAGTCGATCGTGCCCGCGCCCAACCCGACCGCGTCTGCGATTTCCATCGATCGGGTAAGCAATACACGTTCTTCCGCTGTCAAATAAGGGTTCCAGACGTCGAGGATGAGCACCGCGCGGAGAGCGGTGGTCGGATTCATGGCTTCGTGCTCGATGGTGTCGTCAAAGGCGATGGCTTCTCCCTCGCGCCAGAAGCGGGTTTCTCCCCCGACGCGGAACCAACAGCCATCCGGCACGATCAGCGGCAGGTGGATGATGGTCCGCATGTTGGTGACGCCGGTATGTGGCGGGATGTGCGCGCCGGGTTCCATAAGCGAGAAAAACACGTTGGGCATCCGACTTTGCAGATCGACGAGTGGCACGTCCGCGAGCGCTGCGACAGTGTCCGGACAGCGTTTATGGGCATCTGCAACGGGTTTGCCATAGTGCCATAAATAATAGGCGCTCCACGCGGTTTGGCCATCGAGTGGCGTCCATTTGCTCTCGGGCGTGCCAAGTGCCATCTGCACATAGGGTGCGAAACCCGGCGCGCCGGTTTCGAGCAGTGCGACCAACTCTGCGCGGATTTTATCGGCGTTCGCCTCGAAAGCCGCCAACCAGGGGAACTGATCGCGGTCAAAATACTCGTCCGCGGGCAGAAACGGTACATGCACACCCGCGCAGACATTGGTGTAAACCTGACGTTTCCCGAGCATAACATCGACACAGGCATCGACCCGGCGCAAACGCCCGCTGGCGTCGGCGCGGACATCAGCGAGACCTGCATCCATCGCCGCGGAGAGCCGATCGAGTCGCGTTCTGACATAATCCCGAGCATGTGCCAGGACGCGGGCGATTCCGTCGCCCTGCACGTCGGGCGCGCAGGCGAGCGCCGCTTGCCAAGACTGCATGGCTTCAATCTCTTCGCCGCGCCGTTCGTGAAGCTCGCCCTTGCGGACGATGGCGGTAAACGTGGTCGGATCGATCGACAACGCCTTGTCGAGCGCTTTTCGTTCTTCGAAATCGTTTTGCGCTGCGCGGTGAGCTCGCGCCAGATTGACCCATAGCACCGGCGCGTGAGGATCCGCGAGGGTTGCACGGCCGTGGAAGTCGACGGCCCGCGCGAAATCACCCTCGTTGAGAGCGAGGACGCCGGCCGAATTCAAAGCTGCGGGGTGCGTCGGGATGATTTTCAGGACTTGGGCATAGAGGGTCCCGGCGCGGGCTGGATTGCCGTCGCGCTGGGCCGCCGCAGCTTCCGCCAGCAGGCTAGGGATTGCGCCTTCGTTCATTCGCTAATCTCTCTCGGGAAACTGTTGATTCAGGACCTCATATGCCATCACCGCAGTCGCGACAGCTGCATTCAGACTGTCGGCGCGGCCCCGCATCGGCATTTTGACCAGTAGATCGCACTGGCTTTCGTAATCGCTCGGCAGGCCTTGCGCTTCGTTACCGATCAGAATGAACGTAGGGCTGGCGTAACGCGCGCGCCGATAGTCGGTCGTCGTATTAAGACTTGTGCCGACAAGCTGGCCCGGCGCTGCACGCAACCAGACGATGAAGTCCTCCCAACGAGCCATCGACACGCTCTGTGTGAATATAGCGCCCATACTCGCGCGCACGGCTTCGACGGAAAAAGGGTCGGTGCAGTCGTCAATGAGAATTAGACCGCCTGCGCCCACTGCGTCACCGGTGCGCAAGATAGTACCAAGGTTACCAGGGTCCCTGAGCGATTGCGCCACGATCCAGATGTTGGCTGCCCCACGGTCGAGAGCATCGAGCGGCATCGGAGTTTCCGCATAAACACCGATCACGCTGCTTGGATTGTCCTTGCCGCTCAGCTTCGCAAGGATATCGGCGCTCGTGACGAACACCTCGCCGCCTGTCTTGCTCACTGCCGCCTCGAGCCGTTTGACGAGGGGATGATCGGCGCTGTCTGCCGTACGCCAAAGCATTTCGGGTGCGACGCCGCTGTCCAGTGCCTCGGTCAGGATGCGCAAGCCTTCGGCGAGGAACTTGCCTTCAAGGCGGCGATGCTTCTTATCGCGGAGCGCGCGGACCTGTTTGACGAGCGGGTTCGAAAAACCGGTGATCTCGCGCGGCATCACTCCTCTCCGAACTTGCTCTCCACGAGCTGGGACAAGGCAGTTACTGCTTCGTTGGCGCCGTCGCCGCTTGCGCTGATTGTAATCGAGTCGCCAATGGCGGCACCAAGCATCATGAGCCCCATGATCGAGGTTCCGACGACGCGCGCGCCATCCTTTTCGACTTCGACCTTTGCCGCGAGACCGCTCGCGAGCGTAACGAACTTGGCACTCGCCCGAGCATGCAATCCCCTCTTGTTGCTGATTGTGAGCGTGCGGGTAATCATGCCGCCTGCTCGCCTAGAACTTCGGAGGCCACGGTGATGTACTTGCGACCGGCCTCACGCGCTGCCGCGACCGCGTCGCGGACGGTCATTGTGCGGCGTGCCCCTTCGAGGCGGATCAACATCGGCAGATTGATCCCGGCGATGACTTCAACAATGCCAGGCTGCATTAAGGAAATTGCCATGTTCGACGGAGTGCCGCCAAACAAATCGGTAAGCACGACCACGCCGCGCCCACTATCAACTTCAGCAATCGCGGCGGCGATGTCCGCTCGGCGCACCTCCATATCATCGTCGGGACCGATGGCGATTGCGGCAACCGCGCGCTGCGGGCCTACGACGTGCTCCATCGCCGTGACGAATTCGGTGGCTAGACCCCCGTGCGTCACCAGCACCAGACCGATCATTGCTGCTCCATTGTCCCGTCACTGCCCGTGCGTCTGCCGCCAACCTCTGTCAAATCGTCGGGGTGGCTGGCGAGATCGCGATGGGTGACCGTGGGCGAAAATGCTGCGTTGCGCAACCGCCGAGCGACGCGCTCGGCCATGTGCACGCTGCGGTGCCGCCCGCCGGTGCAGCCGAATGCGATGCAAACATAAGATTTGCCTTCGGC
>JAYVVA010000137.1:0-2923 GCA_043787435.1 Sphingomonadales bacterium
TTCATTGCAGGGACAGCTTGCAACGCTACCGAGGCGATTGACCTCCGGATCCTGGCAAGCCCGGCGACCTCGCCGCTGCCGGCACCTTCGCCAGCGCGCCATTCTCGTTCGTGGTGCAGATATTATTGCTGGGCTAACGCAATGGCGCCATGACGAGCGTGAGACACGGAACTCGTGTCCCCGCGCCGATGACCACGAAGCTCGTCAATTTCAGCCTGCCGTCGGCGCAAATATAATTCTCGCGAAGATGCATAGGGATCAGCGGTTGATCGTAGCATCTCGATCTGGTCATCATATCGTGAACGACGGTCCATCACACTGACGACACCCGTCGGCAATGTGTACCAAAGTCTATTGAAGGGTTTGCCTACCGCGAACGGCAGCAGCAGCCGGTCGAGCAAATTCCCTACCAAGTCTCGAGCTGTTGTCGGTCCGACAAAAGGCAGGAACATGAAAGGCCCCGACTTCACTCCATAATAGCCAAGCGTATCAGCAAAGCCGTTCAAACGTCGTGGCAGGTTGAACGGCCGGCGCTTAGCGATATCGAAAAGGCCTGCGCCGCCGATCGTCGAATTGATCGCAAAGCGCCCAAGCGTCTCGACCGCCTTCCCGATCTTCACCTGCAACAAGAAATTCAAAAGAACGGTGGGTTCGTGGAGATTCCCAACGAAGTTTGTGAAGCCGTTTCGGATTGGCTCGGGAATACCCTCTTTGTAGGCGAGCGACACGGGGCCTACTAAAGCCTTATCGGCATCCTGTGTGACCGCAAAGGATTTGGCGTTAATCACCTGGAACGGATCACCCGGCACGATACGTCGAGAAGTTACGACAATGTCATGCTGGTCATCTTCGGCCGCAGATGCGTTTTCAGGACCTAGTACCGGCCCGGAGACCATCCCAAGCGCTCTCTGATCGTCTTTTTTTACAAGATTTACCGCCAAGGCTGTCGTCAGCAGACGGCCCTCGTTCGCAGAACGACCGAGCGGTGTAACAGGAGCGGCGCATGGAACCCCAACCACCGGCGTAAGGGGCAAAAGCAGCGTAACAACGATGACGGGAACGCTCATTTGCGCGCAAGCACGATCGGGCGGGCCGCAATGTACCCGCGATCGGGCGTCGCCCGCATTGAACGGTCACGATGCGCCCGAGACCAGGCGTGTAACGCCAGGGCGACGGCGAGGACGGCATTCAAGATCAAGGTGAGTGCAGCGACCAATGTAATGACTGCCGCGATTTGATGATGGCTTCCAAGTGCCATCGTCGCGACGGCAGCGAGAACAACGTCCTTGTCGGGAACCAGCGGCAGCCGCGAGATCACCATGCGTCCCGCCGCAAGCATCAACCATGACGATACCGCAGCTTCAGGCATCGCAAAGTGCCAGGTCGCCGCAATCAGCACGAGACACGAGATTGTCCGCACAACGTAAATCGCCGCAGAGAACTGCATGTTGTACATCGACGTCTGAACCAAAAGCCGCCGCACCACGAGGGCGATCAACGGAACGCTGGTCAGACCAGCGATCGCGAGCAAGAAAATCGACGGCGGCAAACCGAGCGGCGTTGAACCGAGCATCGGCCACGCGATCGCCACGAGCGCAAGTGTCGCGACGTTGTTAACAATTGCCGATGCAATCGCGGCGTCTCCGATTCCGGAAAAGACCGCCGTTTTGGCTGGCGCATTGCGCTTTGCCCAAGCTGCAAAATAGCCGTCGCCTGCATAACTGAAAAAGAGCGCGTTGAAGACATGCTTTCTTATCAGCGCGGGGAACGCTGCGGCACCGGGTCCCCAAAGCCGCCTGAAAACAAACCAGTCGGCGATCGGGAGCGCAAGATAGCTGGCACCAAAGGCAAGCCAGAAAAGCGGAGAGTATGGGACGGTGCGCACAACAGCACCCCAATCCTGCCGTCGCAAAGCACTCAAGACGAGTGCCATGACAATCGCCGAGACGATCCACCCGATTGAAGACTGGACTCTAGGCCGCCCAGCAATCGTCACAACACGGTCGCGAATGTCCGCCAGCGTCCCCCGATTGTCGTCGACCGTCCATGCATTCAAAACCACGCGGCACCCCGGCCCTTTTTTAACTCTCGCAGACTAGACGAGGCCGATCAGGTCGATCCGCAGTGCCGACCTCGGAAAAAGTAAAAAAAAGTGAAGCGCCGCCTTTGAATCTTCTAAAAACAATCGGTCCCAAGGCTTACATATCGGTCGCGCTCGCCGTCAGTTGCCGTTGCGCCCGAAACTGGAACTCATTTTGACGAATTCGAACAGGTCTGCATTCCATTTTGCGTTGCTGACAGTGGAATCAGCTTGCGCTCAGACGCGCAATGAATGGCGATAAGGCGATAGCCGACAGGGGGTTACGCGCTGTCTTCCTGGACCGGCGAGCGGTGATCATCCGATTGCTCACAGCTCGCTTGGGAAGCGCAGATGAGGCAGAAGAGGTTGCACAGGACCTTTGGATCAAACTCGAACGCAATCCGGCAGGACCGGTTGCCGAGCCGGCTGCGTACCTTTTTAAAATGGCCAATAACCTTGCCACCGATCGGCGCGTCGCCAGCCAACGAAGGCAAGCACGCGATAGTCAGTGGGTCGGACTGCAATCCAACGAGAGCGAAATACCTTCGGTAGAACGCGACGTGCTGGGGCGCGATGCGCTCGCGCGGGTTAGCGGGGTGATCGCTGACATGCCCGACCGCATGCGCACTGCATTGATTCAATTCAGGCTCGATGGAGTGCCGCAACGCGAAATCGCGGCAGATCTGGGAATCACGGTGAGCGGAGTCGAAAAATTGCTGGCACGTGCGTACCGTCTGCTGGTGCCAGAAAACGACGTTAGTGCGGATTGCGCGTATCAGGACAGTCTAAGGACCGAAAAGGAGTCCGAATAGTGAGCGGGGAAGGACTTAGTCCAGTTGAGAA
>JAYVVA010000138.1:0-1592 GCA_043787435.1 Sphingomonadales bacterium
TCTTCGATTTGCGGGCTGCAAGCCGCAACTGCGACGCGTCAAAATCCGTCCGAATGGAAATGGGCATGGCAAACTCCTTGCGTTCGCCACCTTGAATCAACACTCGCCAGACTTGGCAACCCCTCGCGAGTCACCGTCTCCAACTTCTGGTGTTAGGTGGCAGCGGGGCCCGTTTTTTGAAGCCATAAACGCTCCGACCGTCATCATGCCGGCGAGAATGCGGGCGGCATATGAACGCCGGGAAGCCGTTCAGGGCGAAACCGAGCGGAACGAACTGTCATCCGGCGATCAGGAACCGATCCAAAATAGATCTATATTTTTAGGCAATCATGCCAATTTCGCCACTTCACATCTCTGGCTCAACAAGTCGACCAGCGTGTCATAGCTTTGGAGAACTGCCGATGCCCCCAGCCGTTCAACCGGGCAATCTGCATAACCATTGGCAAATATAATTCCTGGAACACCTGCGGCACGCGCAGTCTCCATATCGACAATCGAGTCGCCTACCATTACTGCAGGTTGGCCACCTGACTGCTCGATCGCAAGCCTCAACGGTGCCGGGTCCGGCTTTGCGACCGTCAAGGTGTCTCCCCCTACGATTGCTGTAAAGCGGGCTTGCCACCCCAGCGCCTCGACCAGACGGCGCGCCGTGGCGGCAGGTTTGTTTGTACACAAAGCCAGTGAGACACCGCGGGACTGGAGCTCGTCCATCGCCTGCTCGATGCCCTCATAGGGTCGCGTAAAATCGCAGATATGGTCCTCGTAATAGGTCATGAGGATGGGGTAGCCACGCTCGACGAGCGCTTCGTCGCAATTGCCTGTTGCCCCAAGACCCTGGCGCAACAGAGCCCGGGTACCGTGGCCGACCATGCGCCTTGCGTCGGACAATGACACCGATGGCCTCCCAAGGGCCGCCAACGCGCAGTTCAACGCCGCCGAAAGGTCGGGCGCGGTATCCGCTACGGTTCCATCGAGATCAAACACGACGCTGCGAAACAAGATATCACTCATTGCGTCGAATGTGGCACGAACGAGCGATGGCGCAATATCGCAGTCACCAGAAGATCGAGCTGCGCGTATCTTCAACCTTGGGGAGGAAGTCGCGCCCGCGATCTGTCATGAAAGATTCTGACGCTGCCGCGGTCGGCGATGCTGCCCGATCGACTCGATTTACCAGAAACCGTTGACGGCGCATTGGTGCTCCCGCAACATCAAGAATGACGAGGCGCCCCAGCTCGACTTCCATCGCGATGGGATGAGCAGAAATCAGCGCAATGGCGAGCTCCGCCATGACTGCCTGTTTGATGGTCTCGTTCGATGAAAAATCTGTCGCGCGAGAGTCGATCTGCGTGGCCGTTTCGGCGAGAAACAGCCTAATGGCGTTAGGCGTAACCGACCCAATTTCGCGACCCAGCATTGGTTCGCGAGCGATTCTCGATCGGGCGATCTGCCGCTCGCTGACCATCGGATGGTCCCGTCAGACAATAATCACGATCGGGTGTTCGCCAATGAGATGAGTGCGAACGGCCAGATGGCGAGGGGGCCGCCTCATCAGGACGATGTCGACCTCCTGTTGCTCGAGGGCCGCGATG
>JAYVVA010000139.1:0-4319 GCA_043787435.1 Sphingomonadales bacterium
TGGGGCACCATCGCTTATGTTCCCGACATCGGGAAACCGACAGTGCTCAACACTTTCAATCTGCCGTATCATCCAAAGGAGAATGTCTCCTGGTCTTTCGAGGGACTGACAGGTAAATACGACAACCGGCAGCTGCAGCGCGGTTTTCAGGTTTACAAGGAAGTTTGTTCGGCTTGCCATTCGATGAAGCAGGTCGCGTTCCGCGATCTCGAGGAGATTGGTTTCAACAAGGCTGAAGTCAAGGCGATTGCCAAGAACTGGGTCGTCGAGGTTCCCACGGTCAACCCGGAAACTGGCGAGCCCACAACGCGCAAGGCAACCCCTGCGGACAAGTTCCCGTCGCCTTATGCCAATGAGACTGCGGCCCGTGCGTCGAACAACAACGCACTGCCGCCGGATCAGTCCTTGATCGCAAAGGCGCGGCACGAGGGGCCGCACTACATCTACTCCCTGTTGACAGGTTATGAGGATCAGCCTGCAGCGCTCGTGGCGAAATTTCCAGATGTAAAAACACCCGACGGGCTGCACTACAATCCTTACTTTGCTAACCTCAATCTCGCGATGGCACCACCGCTTTCCGACGGACAGGTCACGTTTGCTGACGGATCTCCGAACGATTTAAAGCATGAAGCCAAGGACGTGGCGGCATTTCTCATGTGGGCCGCCGAGCCAAATCTTCCGGCACGACATACGGTCGGGTGGGCGGCGGTGATTTATCTCCTTGCCTTCTCCGGTTTGGCCTATCTCGCCTATCGTAACATCTGGGCCGACAAGAAGCCCAAGAAGAAGTGACGCCGGAGCAGCTGAAGGCTTTGGTTCGGACGATCCCGGACTTTCCAAAGCCCGGCGTTCAGTTCCGTGATATATCGACGCTGCTTGCGGATGGTTCGGGGTTTGCGGCGTCGGTAGAGGCGATGACAGACATCGCCCGTCCGCTGCGACCTGACCGTATCATTGCCATCGACGCGCGCGGGTTTCTGTTCGGCGCCCCTGTTGCAGTGGCGCTGGGCGCAGGCATCATCCCGGCGCGAAAAAAAGGTAAACTACCCGGCGCCACACTAGGCGTGGATTACGACCTTGAATATGGCACCGACCGGCTCGAGCTGCACGTAGGAGCGGTTCTTCCGGGGCATCGCGCTCTCATTGTCGACGATCTGATCGCGACCGGGGGAACGGCTATGGCCTGTGTTAAGCTGCTGCGCGACGCGGGAGCCGAGGTTGTCGGGGCCGTGTTTGCCATCGACCTGCCTGATTTAGGCGGCGCCGACCGACTGCGTGCAGCCGGGGTGCTGGTTGAAAGTCTGATCACCTTCGGCGGCCATTGAATGATGAACTGCCTCGATCGGCGAGTGACGGATTAGGCAGGCCGTCGCTGGATGAGGCCGATCGAGACCACGGTCATGACGACGATGTCGTTCTGATTCAAAACCGTCGTGCGCGACCGGAATGATCCGAGATTCGGCTTGCTGCGCGAGGGCGTCTTGTCGATGAGCTCGGTCTCACAACGCAGGACATCGCCCGGGTAAACGGGCGTTAGCCAGCGCAACTCGTCGAGCCCTGGTGAACCGAGCCTGGCCTGCTGGATCGCAGACATGTTGTCGACCAGCATGCGCATCATCATCGAGCATGTGTGCCAACCGCTGGCCGCCAACCTTCCGAAATGGGTTTTTGCCGCTTCCTCGTCAGAAAGATGGAATGGTTGCGGATCATATTCCTGCGCAAATTGTAGCACTTCTGCGCGCGTTACTTCGTAACGCCCGAATGCGGATCTGGTGCCGGGTTCAAGATCTTCGAAATAAAACATTATCGGTGCCTTAGACGTTGAAGCGAAACAAAAGCACGTCACCGTCAAGGACGACATACTCCTTGCCTTCAGACCGCAGTTTCCCCGCTTCTCGCGCGCCGTTCTCGCCACCGAACGTGACATAGTCGGCATAAGCGATGGTTTCGGCGCGGATGAACCCACGCTCGAAATCGCTGTGAATCGCACCGGCGGCGTTTGGCGCGGTTGCCCCCTTGGGGATCGTCCAGGCTCGCGATTCCTTGGGTCCGCAGGTGAAGAAAGTGATCAGGTCGAGCAACTCGTATCCGGCGCGGATCACGCGGGTCAGGCCAGTTTCGCTGAGGCCCAAATCCGACAGGAATTCGGCTCGGTCCTCAGGTGGCATCGTTGCGATTTCCGCCTCGATGGCGGCCGAAACAACGACAGCCTGTGCGCCCTCTGATTTGGCCATTTCGAAAACGCGCGCCGACAAGGCGTTCCCAGTTGCCGCCGACGATTCCTCGACGTTGCAGACGTACAGCACTGGTTTGCCGGTCAGCAGTTGTGCCTGTGCCAAATGGCGTGCTTCTTCGATGTCTCCCGGGACGACGAGACGCGCGGGTTTACCGGCGCGAAGCAGCTCGAGTGCTTGGTTCAGAACGGCCGCTGCAGCCTTTGCGTCCTTGTCACCTTGCTGACTCTTTTTAATCAGGTTCGGCACCCGCTTTTCGAGTGATTCCAGGTCAGCCAACATGAGTTCGGTCTCGACTGTTTCCGCATCGGCAATCGGGTCGATTTTACCTTCGACATGAGTGATGTCACCGTCTTCGAAACAGCGCAGGACGTGAACAATGGCGTCGACTTCGCGGATGTTGCCCAAGAACTGATTGCCGAGCCCCTCGCCGGTCGATGCGCCGCGTACCAGACCGGCAATGTCGACGAACGCGAGCTGCGTTTCGATCTTCTTGACCGAATTGCCGATCTCGACAAGCTTGTCGAGGCGGGGATCGGGCACGGCGACGTTGCCGATATTGGGTTCGATCGTGCAGAATGGGTAGTTTGCTGCCTGCGCCGCTGCGGTTTGCGTCAGCGCATTGAACAGAGTGGATTTGCCGACGTTCGGCAGTCCGATAATCCCGCATTTGAAACCCATATCAATTCTGCCCCATTCGCATTGCGAGATCACTCATAAACCGCACGTCGTCGCCCTCGGCTAGCCATTTCGCTTCGACTGCAATCGATCCGAGCAAACGTGCGAGATCTTCCATTTCGGCCTTAGTATAGTTGCCGAGCACGTGACCGGTCACGCGGTCCTTGTGGCCCGGGTGGCCGATGCCGATGCGTACGCGACGAAATTCATCGCCAATGTGAGACATGATCGAGCGGATACCATTATGGCCTGCAGCGCCGCCGCCTGTGCGAACCTTGACCTTGAACGGCGCAAGATCGAGTTCGTCGTAGAACACTGTCAGATCGGCAGGCGCCAGTTTGTAAAAACGGATCGCGTCACCAACGCTGCGGCCGCTGTCGTTCATGAATGTCGCGGGTTTGAGCAAAAGGACCTTGTCATCGCTGATGCGCCCCTCGGCCAAGTGTCCTAGGAACTTGGCCTTCCACGGTGCAAAGCGGAATTCCTCGGCAATAACGTCAGCCGTCATGAAGCCGACATTGTGTCGGTGAAGCGCATATTCTGCGCCGGGATTGCCGAGACCGACCCAGAGTTGCACGGACAGTTGCATTTCCTCTCGCAGGGAAGAGCAGGGAGGGGATCGCATAGCGCGAAAGGATTTGCCGTTAAGACCGCAAAGCTCTCACGCTCGCGCCCCTCCACCAGTTTGGGCCGGCATTCCTCCGAGTCTGCTCAGAGGAGCAAATATTACTCCGCTTCGGTGTCTTCACTCTCGGTCGCGGTGTCTCCTTCGCTCGACTTGAGTGCCGACGGGGCAACAAGCGTGGCGATGGTGTAGTCGCGGTCGGTAATCGACGAAATCGCACCCCTGGGCAGAACCACCGACGAAATATGGATCGAATCGCCGACATCTGTTCCGGTTAGGTCGACCTTGATCTCGTCGGGAATTTCCGCTGCATCGCAGACCAGTTCCAACTCATGACGCACAACATTGAGCACCGCGCCGCGCTTGATGCCGGGCGAGGCCTCTTCGTTGATGAAGTGGACGGGCACGTTGACCGTAACCTTGCTGTGCTCGCTGATCCGCAGGAAATCGACATGTAGCGGGCGGTCGCTGACCGGATGAAATGCAACATCTTTGGGAAGGGTGCGCATTTGCTTGCCACCAACCAGCAGCATGACAACGGAATTCATAAAATGGCCGGTGTGTAGCGCCTTCATCAGCGCCTTTTCCTCGACGTGGATGCCCAATGGGGCTTCGCCTGCGCCATAAACGACGGCAGGTACGCGGGCCTCACGACGCAATGCCCGGCTGGCTCCCTTACCCGCCGTCTCGCGCGCTTCGGCCGACAAAGTCAGCTGATCGCTCATCATGTATCTCCAAGTGTTGCGCCCGCCGCGCCTCCAGGGATGTCAAAGCGACGGGGA
>JAYVVA010000140.1:0-2118 GCA_043787435.1 Sphingomonadales bacterium
GCGGTACATTGCCCGACAACATTCTCTACCGCCAAAAAATGGGCTTTGTCACTCCTGTTTCCGCGTGGTTTCGCGGGCCACTTTCGGGGGAAGCCCAACGGCTGGCCGGTCTTGCCGAAACCGGCTGGTTCGACCGCGCGACACTTGAGCAAGTCGGCGCTGACCATATCGCCGGCCGCCGCGATCACGGGCGTTTGCTGTGGCAACTCGCCATGTTCGAGAAGGCACTGGCGTTGATCTCCTAATAATCGGCCCGCATGAAATACAACCCGTCAGGTGGGGCATTGAGGCCAAGCGCAGTCCGGTCCCTTGCCTCCAGCGCTGCTTCCAAGTCAGCCGCACGCCACCGCCCACGCCCCACAAGCGACAAGCACCCGACCATCGACCGCACCTGATGATGGAGGAAAGAGCGCGCGCTGGCTCCCACCGTAACGACATCGCCGTCGCGGGCTACGTCAAGTCGATCGAGCGTCCGCTCAGGCGTCGTTGCCTGGCAATGCGCTGATCGAAATGTCGTGAAGTCACGATGCCCGACAAGGAGCTGCGCAGCTGCGTGCATTGCTGCCGCATCAAGCACCGGCGCGATCCGCCATGCCAATCCAGTCTCAAATGTCAGCGGCGCGCGTCGATTGACGATCCGGTATTCATAATGTCGCGCAACACACGAGAAACGCGCGTGAAAACCTCGATCGACTGTCGCACACTCGGTAATTGACACAGCATTTGGGCGGAGCCCGGCATTGAGCGCGCCAAGCAGTCGGAACGGCGTCATGTCACGCTCGATATCGACGTGCGCGACCATGCCACGCGCATGCACGCCCGCATCGGTGCGACCTGCTGCGTGGACGACGACGTGTTCACCCAGAATCGTGTGCGCCGCTTCTTCGACTGCGCTTTGAACGGTCGAGCCATGCGGCTGGCGTTGCCACCCCATGAAGGACCGGCCGTCATATTCGATGACGAGGCGAAACCGCATCATTTCAGAACTGTTCCAGGCGGAATCGAAAATCCGCGCAACAGGTCAGCGGTACGCATCGCAGATTTACCGGGGCGCTGAACCAATTTTGGTCGAATTGCGCCGGGATTACAGGCAATCGTCAACTTGTCGTCGAGGACTGTCGCTGGTCTTTCGCTGGTGCTCAGATGAAGGTCTGCGTCCAAAATGCGGATGCGCTCACCCTTATATTCGAAATAACACCCAGGCGCCGGGGTAAAGGCACGGACCTGGCGCACAAGTTGTGGTGCTGAAATCAGAAAGTCGAGCCGAGCCTCTGCCTTGTCTATTTTGGGCGCATAGGTGACGCCCTCGTGGGGCTGCAAGATCGGCGGATGAGCTGGCAAGTCGGCAAGTGTCTGGACGAGCAGGCGCGCGCCGGCGTCTGCCAGTTCAGCCGTCAGCCTGCCTGCGGTCTTGTCGTTCATAGCAAGCTCGCACCTCGCCAGCATGGGACCGGTATCGAGCCCTGCCTCCATTTGCATGATCGTCACCCCCGTCACGGTATCGCCCGCAAGGATTGCGCGCTGTACGGGCGCCGCACCGCGCCAGCGTGGGAGCAGCGACGCGTGAACATTGATACAGCCCAGGCGCGGCGCATCGAGAATCGCCTGCGGCAGGATTAATCCATAGGCGGCGACGACGGCTAAATCGGCATTCAAGGCCGCAAACGCTGCCTTGTTTGCCGAATCCCGCAGCTTTTCGGGGTGGCGAACTTCAATCCCGAGTGCTTCGGCTCGACACTGGACCGGCGAAGGCGACATTGCCTTGCCCCTCCCGGCTCGCCGGGGTGGCTGGGTGTACGCCGCGACCACCTCATGCCCTCGCTCGACCAGTGCATCGAGCGAGGGAACGGCAAATTCTGGAGTTCCCATAAAGATGATGCGCATAAAGTCCCTCCCTCTCCCCTTGGGAGAGGACCTGCGCTAGATCAAGCATATGGCCTCCACCGAAATCGAAGCATTGTCCGCTGCGCTCGCCCGTCTGCCCGGTTTCGGCCCACGCTCGGCTCGTCGCGCGGTGCTGCACCTGCTCAAAAAACGCGAAGGCGCGCTCGTTCCGCTCCTGCGGGCACTCGAGGCAGTCGACGCTCGCCTTGCCGAATGCCAGGTCTGCGGGAACAT
>JAYVVA010000141.1:0-3271 GCA_043787435.1 Sphingomonadales bacterium
AAGCGCAGCGCGTTACAACAAAACAATGTTTTAGGAGAACGATCATGCAACGCAACGTACCCCTTCTAGCCATGCTTCTCCTTGCCGGATGTGTAACAACACCCGGCCCGGTCGAAGTCACCCGATTCGTTGCGGGGCCCGATATAGCCCGCGCGGCAGTCCTTCCCGCATCCGGTAGCGCCCCGACGCTCGAACAGAAGAGCTACGAGGACGCAGTAGGCCGGGC
The DNA here is from genome assembly GCA_043787435.1 of Sphingomonadales bacterium. Taxonomy (GTDB): domain Bacteria; phylum Pseudomonadota; class Alphaproteobacteria; order Sphingomonadales; family Sphingomonadaceae; genus Sphingomonas_O. The sequence continues at coordinate 227 of JAYVVA010000141.1, forward strand.
GCTCGCTCGGCTCGGCTTCGCAGGCGAGGGTCCGGCGCGCTATACCTACAGTGTGGATGTGACGCGCGATTCGCGCGCCGCACTGAGGCGCCGCTCGCCGGTTACCATCGGCGTCGGTGGCGGGACCGGTGGCTATGGCGGCGGGGTTGGGCTGGGCGCGAGTTTCGGACTTGGCGGGAAACGCGCGCGCGATACGGTAGTCACGCGCATGTCAGTCCAGTTGCGCGAACGCGCGACCGGCCGCGTGGTATGGGAAGGGCGCGCTCAGGGCGAAACGACTGAAATCGGCGGTGCAAGTATCGACCGTCTTGCTGCGGCGCTTTTCCGGGACTTCCCCGGCGAGTCAGGTCGCACTATCAGCGTCCCATGACTCTGACGATTAACAGCAACTTCGATTCCGGCAACATCGACATCTTGTCGATTGACGGTGACACCGCGACTCTGGCGATCCGAAAGGACGAAGCCAGCAGTTTCTATCAATGGTTCCACTTCCGCGTGGCAGGCGCCGAGGGACGGCCCGTCACATTGCGGATCACCAATTGCGCCGGGTCGGCTTATCCGCTCGGTTGGCCGGATTATCGCGCGCGGTTCAGCAACGACCGCCTCGACTGGCAACAGGCCGAGACAAACTATGCCGACGGCGTACTGACGATTCGCCATACCCCTGTGCAAGACGCCGTGTGGTTCGCCTATCACGCGCCCTATTCGATCGAAAGGCATCATGATCTCGTCGCTCGCATCGGGGCTGCCGCGCACGCAAGACTGACTGAATTGGGAAGGACACTCGACGGGCAGCCGATCGACTGTCTGTCAGTGGGTAAGGGGATAAAATCAGTTTGGCTCTATGCCCGTCAACATCCCGGCGAGAGCATGGCAGAATGGTGGGCCGAAGGCGCGCTGGATCTCCTGGTGTCCGACGATCCGATTGCAGTGAAATTGCGCGCCGCCGCGACACTTCACATCGTGCCGAACATGAATCCGGATGGGAGCCGGCGCGGGCATTTGCGCACCAATGCAGCCGGTGTGAATCTGAACCGTGAATGGAATGCGCCGACAATGGAGAAGAGTCCCGAGGTCTATTGCGTCCGCACCGCGATGGACGCGACGGGCGTAGACTTCGCAATGGACGTGCACGGCGATGAAGCGATCCCTTATGTATTCCTCGCTGGCTTTGACGGAATACCGTCCTGGACGCAGCGACAAGGTAGTCTCTACACCCGCTTTGGTGACGAACTGGCGTCCTGCACGCCCGATTTTCAAACCAAACACGGCTATCCAACGGCCGGGCCGGGCAAGGCAAATCTGTCGATGTCCACCAACCAGCTCGCCGAGCGCTTTGGCGCCGTCGCAATGACCTTGGAAATGCCGTTCAAGGACAATGCGGATGCGCCGGATACCTTGCGCGGCTGGTCGCCCGAGCGGTCCAAACAACTAGCGCGCGACTGCCTGGCAACGCTCGCGGGGATGATTGACGACCTGTGACGCTTGTCGAGGACGATTTAACCGGATCTCAGGTCGGCGAGCTCCTTCGCTACCATCTCGAGCAGATGCATCTGAACTCACCCGAGGCAAGCGTCTTCGCGTTCGACATCACCCGGTTACGCGCGCACGACGTCAGTTTCTGGACGGCCTGGGATGGAGATGCTCTGCTTGGCTGCGCGGCATTGAGGCCTCTCGATGCTGACGAGGGCGAAATCAAGTCGATGCGAACCGCGCCCGCTCATCTGCGCAAGGGCGTCGCAAGCACGTTACTGAGCCATATCGTCGGGGTTGCACGGGCTCGGGGCTACCGGCGGCTTAGTCTCGAAACCGGCTCGGGTCCCGCGTTCGATCCCGCAATATCCCTCTATCGACGGTGCGGATTTGTGGACGGCGGGATTTTCGGCAATTACCGGCGCAGCGCGTTCAATCGATTTCTGCATCTGGAACTCTGACACATGCCTACTCTGGTCCTCATCCGCCATGGCCAATCGGCGTGGAATCTCGACAACCGGTTCACGGGATGGTGGGACGTCGATCTAACCGACAAGGGCGTGGCCGAGGCGCTCGCTGCGGGACAATTGATGGCAGCCAAGGGATTAGATTTCGACCTGTGTTATACGTCGCTCCAGACCAGGGCGATAAAGACGCTCAACATCGCGCTCGAAGCGATGGGACGGTTGTGGTTGCCGATCGAAAAGGACTGGCGGCTGAACGAGCGACACTATGGCGGGTTAACGGGCCTCGACAAAGCCGAGACCGCCGCAAGGCATGGCGAGGCGCAGGTCAAGATCTGGCGGCGCAGTTTCGACATTGCGCCACCGCCGATGGAAGCAGGCAGCGCGTTCGACCTCGCGCGCGACCGCCGTTACGCCGGGATCGCGATTCCGACTACCGAGAGTCTGAAAGACACGATTGCCCGCGTACTCCCGTATTGGGAAAGTCGAATCGCGCCCGAGCTAAAAGCTGGCAAGCGCGTTGTCATCTCGGCCCACGGCAATTCGCTCCGCGCACTGGTGAAGCATTTATCGGGCATTTCGGACGACGAGATAACAGATCTTGAAATCCCTACCGGACAGCCAATCGTCTACGACCTCTCCGCTGACCTGATACCCCGCGACCGCTATTATCTCTCCGAACGCTGAAGTCGCTTGCGGATGTACATGGCAGCGTCGGCACGGGCGATGATCGAATCGAATGAGTCCGACGCCCTGACGAGTGTAAAGCCAATCGAAACTGACACTGTCGTTCCATCGACGGGTTCGGCAGCTATGGCGGCTGCCAGCAATTTTGCCTTGGCCTCAGCGGCGGCGGTGTCGAGATCTTCGAAAACAAGCCCGAATTCGTCGCCACCGATGCGCGCGACGATGTCTGTCGCGCGTACCTGCGCTTTGAGCGCATAGCCAACATACATCAACGCAGCATCGCCTGCCTGATGCCCAGCGCTGTCATTGATCGCCTTCAGTCCGTCGAGATCGGCGATCATAACCGATGTCGGCGTCCCATGGCGCGCCACACGGGCTATGCTGCGTTCGACCTCCCGCAAGAAAGCGCGCCGGTTCAGCA
>JAYVVA010000142.1:0-1952 GCA_043787435.1 Sphingomonadales bacterium
CCCTCGTCCATTCTCGCCCCTCCCCACGTTCTGCACAGGGCCGGTAGTATCGCCGGTTACCTCGAAGCCGTGGAAGGTGGGGATGGGCTTACGCTTACGGTTCTCCTGCACGAAGTCGAGCAGCAGCGACAGTAATACGATGGCGGCGATGATAACAAAGCTCGCGACATCGCCGGTGGCTGCCGAAAGCGCGCTTGCCAGCAGCAAGACGATGACCAGCGGGTTGGCGAGGCGTCGAATGAGCCGGCGCCAGGCAGATGGCCGCTTGGGTGCGGTGGCATCGTTGGGCGGATCCTTTCGGCGAACAAAGCGATGATCCGGGCGTCGAGCGCATCGGTCTTGGCGAGCTTTCCGTTGACAAGAACGAAATCCCGGATCTGGCGCGGGTTGACGACCGCCAGCGGTAAACCGGCGCCGTTCAGGGCGGCGGCGACAGTGATTTCAAACCCGCCCGTCGCTTCAAGCACGATCAGCGCCGGAGGCAGAGCCGCCAGATCGAGCCAGAGCTGATCCAGAGCTTTACCGTCTCGTGCGACGGTGAAGCTTGGACCTGATGGGCGAACATGAACATCGAGACATCTTCATTTCTCCAACGATGGCAGGGCTGACAATCCTGTCGATCGACGTGTGTTCCTGGCTTCACAGGCGATCTGGTTTGTTGGGATATGGTTTCTCAGCGTGGCGGTTCTTGGGATTGTCACTTCCACCATTAGGTGGACACTTAAACCGTAGTCGGACGAGTTTTCGCGAACATCCCGGGTTTTAGCGGCGTTGCGGGTGTCTAAACTCTGCCGAATTCATCCGTTCTCGTTTTTGGGACCGGCCCATGAAGTAAAAACCAAAGGGGCGTCGCGGACGGGTCTATCGCGCCACGACCACGATGGCCGAGCAGGCGGCGCGTCCGTGCCGTCGGTAGCTGTGGGGGAAACCCGAATCGAAGTACATCGAATCGCCTGCACGGAGGGTCGTGTCCTGACACTCGATGCGAACCACGAGTTGACCTCTTGTAACGTAGATGGTCTCGGCGCCGACGTGTCGATGCGGCTCTGTCGGTTCCGATTGCGCTTCGAATTCGGCGTAGTAGGAATCCATTTTTCGATTTGTTGCCGGAAAATCGAGGCTCTCGAAAAAATACGATGGAGAGCTGTCGCCAGGTCGATCCGGCAGACGTAACCGGTCTTTTTTTCTGACGACCGCGACGTAAGGCATGTCCTTGTGTTCGACGAAAAAATGCTAAAGACCGACGCCGAAGACCATGGCGATCTTCAGCAGCGTCGGCAGCGTCGGAAACAGCTGCCCTCTCTCTATCTTCGATAACATTCCTGCCGATAGGTCGGTGTGCTCTCCGAGCTGGGCCAGCCCGAGCGCCTTGTTCAGGCGAAGCGCGCGAATCTTCTGTTCGATTTGGTAACTCTCCAGCCCCGATGCGAGCGATTCCGAAAGCATCCGGCCCCCCCTTCTTGTCCTTGGACTTCAAACTTCATGCCACATTTATAACAACGGAATAACCATCGTCTTGTTGAGAAATTGTGCTTGAAAATCAAACTGGGTTTAATCATATAAAAAAGGCGCAGTTGGTCAAGCGATCTCGGCCAAAGCGGCGTCGTATGCCTTCACAACGCTCAAGGAGAAATAGCAATGATAATTGAACTTGGAAAACTCGCCGCTGTTGCGGTGACTTTTATGGGATTGGCCGTCGGCAGCGTCAGCGCTTACGCGGCAGACAAAGACATCGTCGACACGGCGGTTGCCGCCGGTCAGTTCAAGACCTTAACCGCCGCGCTGGGCGCCGCCGGTCTTGTCGACACGCTTAAAGGCAAAGGCCCGTTCACAGTCTTCGCGCCGACCGATGCCGCCTTTGCGAAGTTGCCTTCAGGCACTGTCGAAACGCTCCTGAAGCCTGAGAACAAGGCCAAGCTTACGGCGATTCTTACCTATCACGTTGTCCCCGG
>JAYVVA010000143.1:0-1596 GCA_043787435.1 Sphingomonadales bacterium
AGTACCGTCAGGGCCGATAGATGATTCTATGAGTTTTCCGATGGGGGGAAACTGGACGTGTCGCATCGTGGGATTGGCCAGGAGCGATCTAGCTTTGCCGGGCGCAGCGGTCCGGGGTCATTGCTCAACGCGCTCATCGACCGGCTCGCGGTTTTCCAGCTTCATGATTTGCTTTATTTGGCCCCCGAAGGCGAGCGGGTCTGGCCGCCGCTGCACCGCACCTTGCCCAGCTTGAGGGCAGCGGTCATCAACAACCCAACCGGCACGGAGAGAAGGAGCAAGATAGAAACCGCGCCGTTCCAAGCCACCGGTCACCCCTCCATTATTAACTCGGGTTCTGCCACCAGCAGAATGTGCGTGGCATGATCGATGAACGCGGGATTGGCGTTGTGAGCCTGTTCCAAGACCTCGAGTTTTCGATAGAAATCCTCGGTTTCGGCAACTTCCGCAGTGTTCCATCGTGGATCAGGGCGAAAACGACTATGGAAAAGATCAAGCCCAATTAGATTAGAGATAACAATTTTGCCATCGAACAACGCTGTAAGTTCACTGGCGCGAAACAGGTGAAGCCCGAATTCGATGTGGTGACCGTCTATCAGATCGATAGCGAGCCGGTCATTGATATTGTCCTGACGAAAGTCTCTCGCGTTTTCGATCGCATCGACAAAAATCGACGGCGTGCTGCCTGCACTGCGGACGTTCACGATCAGGGCTCCAGCAGTAACTCTCGCGAGTTCAGCCACGATCGCGGCATGATGCACCACGGCTACATGGTTCAATACGCCGTTCAGACACAAGCAAAGATCGACGCTGCTCGTGGCTTCTGCAAAGGGCATCATGATATCGCCATATTCGAAACGGCATTGCACGCCGAGTTTTGATCGAACATCGGCGGCGCGCATCCGCGCAATCGCAACTTGCTCACCAGAAATATCGAAACCCCGCGCCTCCACGTGTTGAATGCCGAGTTCTTTCGCGCGCGCAATGATACGACGCAGCCACGTGCCGGGGCCGCACCCCGCGTCAAGCACTCTCAGCTTGTTCCGGCCCGTTCTAGCGAACATAGTCAGGCGAGCGTCGATAGCTGCCCAAATCCGTCGATCGCCGAAAGCATAGCGGCGATCAAAGTCAAACAGCTCTTCTCCCGCACCATCGGCATAGGCAGCATAGTGAACGCCCGCATAGTCATAAGCCTCTGCTGCTTCGCTCTTGGGGGATGCGCTAGGGTTCAGACGGAACTGCAAATTCGAATGCGACGCCACGGTAGGTTCCTGGATAAGAGGATGGAATACCGAAGACATCGCGCTCCTCACCGTAGGATTGCCACGGGTATCGCCTCACAAAGCATTAAATCGCCGTCATAAAAATTCAGGTGCGCAAGCGATAACCAACACCGGGCTCATTGATGATGAACTTGGGAGACGCCGCGTCATCCTCCAGTTTTTGGCGCAGCGTGCGGACGATGATGCGCAGATAGTCAACCCGATCATCACCCGCGCCCCAAACCGTCTGCAATAGGCTTGTGTGGCTGATCACGCGGTCCGGCTTGCGGGCGAGTTCAGACAACACCGCAAATTCCTTGGGTGAAAGATGAAC
>JAYVVA010000144.1:0-6696 GCA_043787435.1 Sphingomonadales bacterium
GCCGATCTCGCTGCTGCCATCCTGCGGGATGCACTTCCTGCGCTGCGTTCGGGCGACCGCACGATCGCAGCCGCGATTGGCCAGCGCGACCGGTTGATCGATCGTAATGGGTTGGCGGTCCGGCATTATCTGGCCGAACTCGGCGGCGACGAAGAAGTGTTCGTAGCCGACGATGAGCAGCAGCGCGCGCAGGAAATCCTGTCCTTCGTGCTCAACATCGAGCATGTCGGTGATATCGTTAGCAACAATCTCGTCGAATTTGCGAGCCGTCGTCACACGGAGGCAGGTCGATCTTTCTCTGCCGAGGAAATGCAAGACGTCGAACGGTTGCACCGCGAGACGCTGGCAAGCCTGCAGCTAGCGCTCACTGTATTCCTGCGGGATGATGTTTCCGTCGCGCGACAAGTCATCCAACGTAAGGAGTTTGTACGGTCCCTCGAACGGTCTGCTATCGATCTGCATTTCAACCGCATGCGGACGGTAAAGGGTAATGTGGCAGAACTGGCGGAAGCCAGTGGCGTTTTTCTTCGGACGCTGCGCGATCTGCGGCGCGTTCATTCCCATATCGCGGCGCTTTGCTATCCGCTGCTGGAGAGGGACAATATAGCGGCTGATCGAGAAGAAGGTGGAGGTATGCGCTTAACAGCACAGCCAATCACGGCTGTTGCGGACACCCCACTTACCCTTGGCGCACCATGACGTTGCTCGGTCCTGTCAGAGCTGGCTCGGCGAAGCTGAACAGAGCCATCAATGGAATTTCCGGCGCTGTCGGCCCATAACGCTCAGGTCTCCGTTTCGCGCAATTTCGATCTTTGACCGTTGCGGCTCAAGTCATGAGGCCGCGCCATTTGGCTACTGCGACTGAGCGGAAGCGTCTTGCAGGTTGGCCGATTGACGAGGTGGCGTTCGGTGTCGAAGTGATTGTACACGTGGGCGTGGACCGAAGCGAACTTATGAAACGTCTTCATTCGTCGGAAGGGGAGATGGCTGTTCTCGGCTCGACTGATCTTCCACCGTCGCATATCCTGGCGGTCGAGATTATCCAACTGTCTTAGCGGCGCGGGGTGCGATCGAAGCTCGTCGGTTACGATTGCTGCCGGCGAAAGTGGCGTTTGAGCGCCTTTTCATGAAGGCGACCGCGGCGGATTTGTCTCGCGTTTTCGTGACGCAGCTCACGAGGATTTCGCCCTCATGGTCGACTGCTTACCAGAGATAGACCATGTCGCCGTTGAACTTCACGTATATCTCGTCGAGATGCCAACGCCAACGGCGGATGCTGCGCATCTGGCAAATGCGCGGCCGGCCAATGTCAGCCGCGAACAGTGGGCCAAATCTGTTCCACCGGAGGCGCACAGTCTCGTGGCAGATGTCGAGGCCTCGCTCGGGAAGCAAGTCCTCGACGTTCCTCAAGCTGAGTGGGTACCTTACGTACATCAGCACCACTAGGCGGATTACGGCGGGCGATGAGTTGAAGTAGCGCAAGGGCGAGGCGGGTCTGCGGGCACGAGGCATTAATGCGTCCCTAGCCCTGCCCGCTCACCGAGAGGTGAAGTTAGTCTGAAAATGCCCTCCCGCAACATGCTGGTCGATGCTCCATTTGGTTAGGGCCCACAGCAGTTATTCTACAATTTCGTCCGTGGGGCGAAGCGCGGTCGTCGAGTTGACCAGCATTTATGCGAAGGGACCGTTCGCAGCAGGGTCAAATCTGACCATCGCGCGCAGCGAAGGTCGCGAGATCATATCGGACCGCGCGCTTTTCGCGGCGGCCTATCTTGCTGACGTCGCCACTCGTTATGTTGCGATCGACCAGAATAAGAAAGCAATCGGCTGACCAGCCTGCGTCTATCGAGCGTTCGGGTGGTATTGGAGGAATGCTCGGATGGCTGATGAGCGGCAGCGGCGCGGGTTTGAGTCCAAGGGGAAAGTGTGCGCTCGAGGACACGCTCCACGGGTCAGTGAAGTTTTAGGACGAGATGCCCGCGCCCAAGGCTTTAGCTTTTTGTGCCAATGCCTGAGCGCGGGCGGACCACTCGTTCGATCGGCGCTACCGCATCGTGGACGACGTACCTTTCCTCAGTGCGTGGCGTTTGGCGAGGTAATGACCGCCAACACATCCAGCCATCGCGCCTGCCACGGCATGGTGATGTGCATAATGGCCCGCGACGCCTCCAACCACTGCGCCTTTGACGCATCCTTTGGCTTGTGCGGCATTCGGCACGCAGACCACCGCGCTAACCGCAATAATCGGAAGGATAAACTGTTTCATGGGAAACTCCTTTAGGTTGACCAGACACGGAGCGTACCAAGCTGAAATATGTTCCGCTTGCATTGAGGTTGATGCACTTTTGGCCCAGCTGCTAGTCGGGGACGCAGGCCGGTTCGGCGGGCGCTGGCGACAAACCTAAATCCGCCAGCACAGGCCAAGGCAATAACGATCACTTAGGAGTCGATGATTGCTAAACGCGGCTGATCCTTAGTGGGGATTTTCGGGCAAGAAATGGTCGAGCGCACTGTCGAAACTGGCGGCCTGGTCGTAAGAGCTGGCTCGGCGAAACTGGACAGCGTGATGAGTGAAATTTCTGGCTGATGGCGACCAATATGGTCGCGGACAGGAGAAGCAATAAGCAAGAGACGACGCTGGCGGAACTGGCGCAATTGTTTGACGCTCACGCCAACCAGATCACGCGGGGGCGGCGTCAACTTTTGTAAAGACGCAATTGGGGTTTTTTTAGTCCGAGGGGAGAAATGCAGCTACAGAGTTAGCTGATCTGAAAACGCTGCATGCCGGGATAGGCGAGCTGACGCTGGCAAATGACTTTTTCCTGCGAAACTCCTGTAGAGGGATAAAGGTTTGTCAGGGAGGACTTCCGAACGTTGACCAAGTCAACGAGTAAAGCGGCCATGACTTCGATCTTCGCGATATGATGGGCGGCGACGTGATCAGCCACACTTCTTGCCATATTTGGGGCGCTGCTTCTTCACGGTTCCGCACGATCGCAGTTCCTTGACGAGCCTTGACCTCGTATATGCCGGCATTACGATTATGGAAGCTACAAGTGAGTATGACACCAACGGCGTCGGATCTGTACGCTCGGGCAGCACTGCGAAACAACGGATCGATAGCGGGCCGAGTCCAGTTCTCGCAGGGGCCTTTTGGTCGAGCGCACGCACTCCGGCTCAACCAACATGTGATGATCGGACGCAGCCACGTAAGTACAACCGGCAAAAGTGCGCTCGCCGTCGACAGCGTGAGATGCCGGCATCGGTCCGGCGCTGCTCAGCAGCCACGGCAAGGCAGGCGCATTTGTAACGTCAAGACGACGGCGGCATTCAAATCGCTGGATAATCCGGCAACCAGCTCTCGAAGTGCATGTACGCCTGCTGGTGATGCCCCGGTTGCAATTATGGCCATCGGCGAGGTTATCGTATCACGAATGCTTCTCGAGGCAGCAAAATTTCTCGGCGATTAAAACCTCTTACAGGTCGTCCGGGGCGACGGCGGGTGAACAGGCAGCGCGGAATGGATCCAAAGAGCAACGGATGGCAAGTGCGAGCAGATGGGCTCCACTCTGCTTGCCATCCGTTTTTCTTATGTCCCTCCCAGAACCGAACGGACAGGAAACTGCTCTCTCGGTTGATCCAGACTTCAGAACTTTACGCGTACGCCCGCTTTGAAATATCGGCCAACAATTCCCGCGTTGGCCCATGCCGGGTTGTATTGGTACCCGCCGTAAGTGGTGGGATCGTACGGCGCGCTGACATTAAACAGGTTGAGCACGTTCGCATACAATGTGAATTGGTCATTGACCCTGATGCTGCCCGCGAGATCCACGTCAACGAAGGCCTTCGTGTTGCAAACGACCGGGGTGACGCCATCTCGGTATGTCGTGGGGATGCCCGCAGTCGCCGCGCTCCCCAGGCAATCGCCGCGCTTACTGCCGGCGTCTTCGGCGGTATTTTCATAGCCGCCGGTATAGTTGACGGTTGCAGTGAGCGCGAAGGTGCCTGTGTCCAGCGTATTTTGCCAACTTCCCCGCCACTTTGGCGTCCCTGATGCAGACGTGATCACGTACGGTCCCAAGGTCCCGTCGAAGCGTTGGGTGACGCTGCCGGTCGTCTGCGTATACTTGATGATGTAAGTCGCCTCCAGACGGCTGGTAAACGTGACATCAGCCTTGATCGGAATACGCGCATTGGCGGCCAAGTCGACGCCGCTGATATTTTGCTTGTTGGCGTTCACGAACCCGTATTGAATGAACTGGATCCGAGGGCGTGCATTGGGAAACTGGGGGTCTGGCACATCGGGTGTTACGACGAATCCTGCGGGGATCGGCTGACCTGCATAATACGCTGTAATAGCGCGATTATAATCGTTGCCGACGATAAGGTTAGTCTTTTCGATATTGAAATAATCTGCCGTCATGCTGAACCATGGGACTGGTTGAAAAACCACACCTGCAGTGATGTTCGTTGATTTCTCAGGCTTTAGTCCAACGGTGCCAACGGTCGTGAGCCCGAGCGAATAATTCTGGCCGTAGGTGTTGTTGCCATGCTGGGTTTGAAAATCGGTTGGCGCATTAACGGTGATAAAACCCGTCGTCGGCAGTCCGTTGGCTTCCGAAAAGCTTGGAATGCGGAAGCCCCGCGACCAGCTCCCTCTTAGCGCCAATTGTTGGATCGGCTGGAACTTCACCTGGACCTTGGGCGAAAACGCCTTCTGGCCCGACGAGTAGCTGTCGTAGCGTCCGCCAAGGTTTACGTCGAGCTGCTTCACAATCGGAATATCGACTTCACCATAGCCGGAGTAGACAGTACGGTGACCAATCGCACCGACAGGGTTAATAACAAAAAAGCGCTGCGTCGGACCGTTCGAGTCAGGGTTGGCGCTGGGGTCGTAAATCGATTCGTAGCGGACAGCAGCGCCGACGCCTACCTGGAGAGTCCCGCCCGGCAATTCAAAAAAGCCATGCGTCAGACTTACCTGCCCCTGATAGAGCTGAGAATTCGCCTTGCTCACGTTAACAGGCGTCAAATAATTGATCGTCGCCGCCGAATTTGCGGCCGGGTTGACAAAATTATAGCTGCCATCGGCGATGACATCGAGGAGATGCTGGACGAAGATGTAGCCCGTCGAAGTTGACGTAAGGTCGCTACGCATCGCCGTGACGTCCGCCTTGTAATTCCAGTCTTTACCAAAGCTTCCCGAAACGCCAGCAGCGCCCCGATAGGTACGGCTGAACGAGATATTGTCTTGGATGTTGTCGGCGAGATTGTAGCGAATCTGCGCACCAAATCCGGCAGCAGCAAACGGATTGTTCGGATTCAGCACACCGTTCACGGCCGAGCAATTGACGCGCTGGGGACATACATACACCGGTAGTGTCAGGTCAGTGCCTGATCCGAGCCGGGTATCGTAGGTCAGGCCCGTCGGCCCTGGCGTCGTGATGTTGAGCACACTCGACGGAACCCCCGTATATTCAGTCCGGTTCTGGTAGTAGGTCGCGAGTGCATAGGCCTCAGCCCGATCGCCCAGGCGGACCGTCAGGTGAGCCGTACCCCCCAACCGCTCTTCACTGGGTGAAAAGACGCCGTACCGGGCAATGTTGTCTTGGAGACATTGTGTGGCGGCGAACGGATTCGCTGGATCTGTCTGCTGTTGTGCGGCAGTCAGTGTGACTGGCGTCAGGCTTCGACACCCCGCAGCGGGATTGAGAAGCTGCCATGCGCTTCGATTACCCAAGGCATCGAAAACCGGTGCACCGGTTGCGTCTACCGCCCTGACGACCGGAACGATCGTGCCCGCAGCGCTGGTTCCAGGGGTCAAGAATTGTCCGTCGAACTGGATACCGTTAACCACGCTGTTGGTTCGACAGGTGCGAGCGCCTCCGGCACCAGTGGCGCACAGGCTGCTCAAGTCGGCAGTGTTGTAAGGAAAACCACGATCCCGGTTGAATAATTCGCCGTTGTTTTGATATTCGCCGTTGACGTAGAAGTTGAACCCCTGCTCGGCCAGGTCCCCATAACCGTAGGTTAGCGACACGCGCTGTTCCGGCGCGTCCCCGCGCTCGGAAATACCGGCTGACAAATCTGCGTTGAACCCCTTGATTTCCTTCTTGATGATAATGTTAATAACGCCCGCAACGGCGTCGGCGCCATAAGTCGACGATGCCCCGTCCTTGAGGACCTGCACGCGGTCGACGATCGCATCGGGGATCGTATTGAGATCGACGAAGTTGCGTGTACCGTCATCCGCCAGCGGGTAATATGCTGCCCGTAGTCCGTCGAAAAGTACGAGCGTGGATGATGTGGTCAGACCGCGTAACGACGCGCCAGAGGCCCCAGCAGCGAAAGCGCCGTTCGCCGTAAAGGCTGTCGGCAAAGCGCCGGCGTTGTTGTTCGACAGCGACTGGATCGCGTCGGCAATGGTGTTGATGCCGCGTTTGGCGAGGTCGTCAGATGTAAGCGTCGTCAGTGGCAGCGCAGTTTCCTTGCGGACGCGCAGGATCGATCCAGTAACAACGATAACATCGTCCTTGGCGGCATCATCGGCGGAAGCCGGGCCCGTGGCCGCTGCTTCAGCGGATGGCCGAGCATACGCCGCTTGCGACGTCAAAAGCATGCCAGCCAAACAAGTCGAGGACAGCAAGGTGGAGAAAACCGTTCGGTACATGGACGTCCTCATTGGTTCGGGTTTGG
>JAYVVA010000145.1:0-3369 GCA_043787435.1 Sphingomonadales bacterium
ATCTCCTCACCTTCGAGGCCCCTGCGATCCACTATTTCGCCCGCGATATCGTCTGGTATCGCGCGCTCGTGCCGTCCGCGCGAGTAAACAAGCTGTTCAATGTGCAATCGCGGTCGCAACGCCAGGCTCAGGCATATCCACGTCTCCCGGCATCGGCGGCAGTTCGCTCGGAGGAATGGTTGGCTGCGGGCTATCGACGGGCTCATAATCTGGCTCGGGATTAGGAATGGTGGCCATGGAAATTCTCCTTGTATATTCCAAACGCACGACCGACCGACTGGCTCCCTCGCTTGACGGCTGTCGAGAGCAAATACACTTGTCCGATTAGTTGACACATCAAATGTCCGATAGCGTGGTTTGAGTGGCAGCTGTGGAAGCCGGGATCAGGCGTAGCCTGAGCCTGGCTGGAGCGGCTGCCACTCAGGCTGCTTGTTTTTGCTCTCCTTGCTGGAGAATGCCGTCGGCGTGATACCGACCGATCTCTCTGGGTCCATGGAAGATGGCGAGCGTATCGTTGGGGTAATGGTGAACACGGACCTGCGCTTTGACGTAGTGATGGCGCATCGCGCTTTGCTGGATCTGCAGCTTCATCCCCTCGTAACGAAGGTTATTATCGCCTGAGACGGTACGGTCTGCCTGCATGCACAAGAAGTTGGCGATGTCGTAACCAACGACGGGCGTGAACGCCAAGGTCTCGCTATCAGGCTTGACCATGAACGGCGCATCGTGGCGAGCGAGGTAGTCATCTTGAAGATAGCGGTTGGCAGCGCCGATCTCGGTAATCCTCTCGAGCCGCAGCTCGTTGACGAGGCGGTTCTGAAGCGTGCCAAACATTCGCTCGGAACGCCCCCTGGCTTCGGGTGAATAGGCAGCGATGTGAATGATACCCAGCTGCTTCAAGGCCCGTCCAACCTCGGTCAGCCGGAATTTATCGACCTTGCCTCCGGCCTCGGGTGTGTAGAAATAATGGCTGCCACGGTCGGTATAAAACGAGCAAAACAGGCCCTGCCGGGCAATCGTCTCGTGGATCCCCCGAAAACTGCTCATGGTCCCTTCCTCGGCACAAAAGAACGCCGAGGTGATCTCGCTGGTAGCGTCATCCATCGTCACCACCAGATCGCATGACGACTCGCCAAGCCAGAGATGCTTGCTGGCATCCTGATGGATCATCATGCCTCGCATCGCGCGACGGGGTCGGCGCAGGCGGTGAGGCCCGCTCCGGCTCAACGGCGTGATTGCGCCCGTCCGGATCAGCGCAATCCGGGTCCAGCTGTAGCTCCACTGCAAGGCATGACAGCGGCGCGCAAACTCGTAGAAATGGCGCACGCTAAAGCCCTTGGAGCGGTCGCGATAAAGCTTGCTGACCGCCTCGACTCCTCGTCCGATGCGCGCCGTGAGGAAACACGCCCCACCCGCCGATCGCGTAACCCCTCCAGTCCGTCGTCTGCGTAGCGCTCCCTGAGCCGTAAAAAATGGCGCTCACTACAGCCCAATATCCGGGCCGCTTCGATGCCGCTCAGACGGTCGCCCGTGTAATCCTCTTAAAACTCAGAAAACCGTTCCATCCGTATCGCCTCCGTCAGCGCCCGATCTAATCCCATCTCAAACCTCCTGTCGGGCAACAGGATGGTCAGATCTGCGGATCGGACAAATAACGTGCTATCTAACCGGACATATCACGTGCTCGCGACACTCCCTCGCTTGACGGCTTGCCCTCGCGCCCAACCACCCATATAGACGCGCGCCTTGTCGGTGCTTCCGTGCGGGCGTGGCGAAACTGGTAGACGCGCCAGATTTAGGTTCTGGTATCGAGAGATGTGGGGGTTCGAGTCCCTTCGCCCGCACCAAATTCGCCCCGCTCGGAAATGCCAAAAACAACCGGATGACTCATTGACCATGCAGATTGCCGAAACGCTGAACGAAGGCCTCAAGCGCGCCTTCCTGTTGACCATTCCCGCCAAGGACATCGAGGCGATGGTTGAGGCCGAGGTGAAAAAGGTAGCACCGCAAATCCGTATGCCCGGCTTTCGGCCTGGCAAGGTGCCCGCGAACCTAATTCGCAAGATGCACGGCCCCGCATTGCAACAAGATGCGCTCAACTCGGCGATTCAAGACGGCGTGTCGAAGCTGGTAGCCGACAACAAGTTCCGCCCTGCAATGCAGCCGTCGGTGCAGCTGGATGAAGACTATGTTCCCGGCAAGGACGCCGAAATCAAGGTTGCGCTTGAAATTCTGCCCGACGTGCCCACCCCCAATATCGAAGGGATCAAGCTCGAACGGCTTAGCGTCGCGCCTGACGAGGCGGCGGTCGACGAGCACGTCGCAGCGCTCGTCTCGCAACAAAAAAGTTTCGAAGATGCAAAGCCCACGCACAAGGCCGTAGTCGGCGACCTCGTCGTCATGGATTATCTTGGCAAGACCAGTGGAGAGCCGTTCGATGGCGGTAAGGGCGACGACATGTCCGTGGAGATCGGCACCGGCCGCCTGATCCCCGGCTTCGAGGATCAGTTGGTTGGCGTGAAAGCCGGCGACAAAAAACAGATCAGTGTGACGTTTCCTGACGACTACAATGTTGCCTATCTGAAAGGCAAGGCAGCGACGTTCGACCTTGTCATCAAAAAGGTCCAGACGCCTAAGACGGCCATCGCAGACGACGATTTCGCCAAGACCCTCGGCCTCGAAAACCTTGAGCAGCTCCGTGGCCTGTTTAAAGGCCAGGTGGAGCAGGAGCTTAACGGCCTGACGCGTACCTACATGAAGCGTAAGCTTCTCGATCACCTGTCGGAAACGCATCACTTTCCGGTACCGCCGTCTATGGTGGAAGCCGAATTCGATCAGATCTGGCGCCAGCTTGAGCATGAAGCCGGTCATGAATCGGATCCCGAGGCGGCGCGCGTCGAGATGGAGGATGACCGCGAGGATTACCACCGTATCGCCGAACGTCGCGTACGTCTGGGGCTACTGCTTTCTGAAATCGGTCAGGCCGGTGGCATCGAGATTACGCAGAACGAGATGAACATGCTCGTTAACCAGGCCGCCCAGCAGTACGATCCCAAAGACCGGGAGCGTTTTGTCGAATATTTGCGAAATGAACCTATGGCCCAAGCTCAGCTGCGCGCGCCGATGTACGAGGACAAGGTTGTCGATTACCTATTCTCGAAGGCTGAAATTATAGACCGTGCCTCAACCAAGGCTGAGCTCGAATCGCTGATCGAAACCGAGGAAGGTCATGTTCATGGGCCAGGCTGTGGTCATGATCATGCGCACGACGAAACGCCGAAGGCCAAGAAATCTGCTGCGCCAAAGAAAGCCAAGGAAGAATCTGATGCGGGAAAGCCCGCGGCGAAAGCAAAAAAGGGCAAGCCTGCC
>JAYVVA010000146.1:0-4463 GCA_043787435.1 Sphingomonadales bacterium
AAGTACACCGTCGCTTTTTTTAAGATGTCGCGCTCCATGCGCACCCGCGACAACTCCGCCTTCAGCCGCGCAATCTCCATCTGTTCGGCGGTCAGATCCCTACCCCGAACGTCCCGGAGACGACCTGCAGCCTCTGCTTTCACCCAGTTATCCAGCGATTGCGCAGCCACGCCCAGTGTTTGCGCCGCTGACGCCAACGTCTCTCCACCCCGCACCAACCGCACCGCTTCCTGTTTGAACTGAAGCGTGTCGCGCGCCCTCACTCCGTCCTTCATGCCAATATCCCTCTGCTGATCGATCCCTATCAGCCAAGAGAGACGTCAGGCAGGGGCAAGCTCAGTCGCGCAGGGTCGAGAAAAATCGAACAGTATTGTTGGGCGAAGGCCTGCTAAATTGCGCTAGCTACGATCATGTAGCCGCCAGCGCTGATGAACTTGTCAATCGCGACAATCGTTCCTACAACCGGATTGTAGCTATTTCATTCTAAGGAACGACGATGGCAACCGCAAGACCATTGCAAAAGACCGACGAAAATCGAGTGCTGACCGCCGCGGTATCGCGCGTCGCAACATGCTGGAAGCTGACCAATGAGCAGCTCGGTGCGGTATTGGGCATATCGCCGGCGACGGCGTCACGGCTGAAGTCCGGAGGGTTTGAGCTCGATCGGTCAAGCAAGGCGTTCGAGCTCGGCCAGTATCTGGTTCGGCTGTTTCGCGGTCTCGACGCCTTGATGGGTAGCGATGACGACGCCTCGGTGTCGTGGTTGCGCAGCCCCAATCTCGATCTCGACGGACGACCGATCGATCTGATCCGTTCGATCCGCGGCTTGGGCACTGTCACGAATTACGTCGATGACTTCCGTGCGCAGGTCTGAATCGGTCCCGACACCGGCGGACTTTCAAAATTATGTGGGCGAGGTCTGGCGGCTGGTCGAAGCCCAGCACCGCATCTCGACTAACCGGCTTGCAGCCAGCGTGGACGACCAGGCATTGCTCGAACAACTGGTAGAGGAGGTTAAGCCAGTCATGCCGACAGCGGCACGCGGGTTGCACTATCTGCTCGCGACGCCGTTCCGTTATGGTCATGCGAAGGCATCGCGGTTCCGGCGCGCCGACGATCGGCCGGGCATATTCTATGCATCCGAGCATGTCGCCACCGCAGTTGCCGAAACTGCGTATTGGCGGCTGCTATTCTTTTCGCGCTCGCCGGGGTTCGTGCCGCCGACCACCGTCGTCGAGCATTCGGCACTCACGGTACCGATCGCGGTCGAGCGAGCGCTCGACCTGACGGCAGCACCATTCGTCGCCCACGACATACGTGCGACGAACTGCGATGACTACACCGCCTGTCAGGACTTCGCCAGGACGGCTCGAGGCATCGACGCTCAGGCAATTCGGTATATCTCGGTGCGCGATCCAGCACATCAAGCGAATGTAGCCCTACTCGATCCGGCGGGCTTTACGGCCGTCGAACCGACGATCGAACACACCTGGCACTTCCGTTACGAAGCCGGGCAGATGACGGCGTTCGCAGCCTTTCCCAAGACCGATCGCTATGCGTTCACGTTCGACCAATTCGGACTGACGTCGCCCTAGATCGGCCGCCGGATACCGGCTCTGAACTCAAGGTTATTCGCAGCAGAATCTGATGGTTGGATCGCGAATGAGTCCGACCGATTTGGTGTTAGCAATAGTATTTTGTCTGAACTTTTTGCTTCCACCGCTGCGCTCAAGCCTTGCGAGACACGCGACTGTGACCTTGCTGACCCTCCTCACCGCTTGCGGACAGGAATCATCGGCATCCTCTGGCGATGCGTATGCTAAAGCCCTGACCGAGTGGTAAGGCAATCATCTGGTATGCGTGACCCGCGTCGATACGCTGCTGTTCGATGCCCCGCCGATGCAAAAAGCGCGACGATGCGAGCTGGGATGGATGCGCTGGTCGCGGCGGGTTTGATGACATCGACGCCGATCAGCAAAGAAGCGGAGACGGTCGGGTACGGTCACGGCACGGTCGCACGTCTACGGTATCGGCCGACGGCAATCGGCGCCGCGACCATCTACCCCGCTGTCAATCATTTTCTCGGCGTGACCGATCTGTGCTTGGCCATGCGGCAAATTGTCACGGTCAAGTCATCGACGGTCCCTCCAGTCCTCATGGGGATGCGCGTGTCGCACCTATCGTACAGCTGGAAGCTGGAGCCGGTCGCCTGGGCCGGTAGCGATGCCGTCCGGGCAACCTTTCCGGATAGCGACCGGGCGCTCGACAATCCAACGGGTGAGGCGACCTAGTCGCTTGTGAAAACCGAAACCGGCTGGGCATATGAGCGTGCAGTCCGGTCGGGCGACCACGCGAAATAACGGAAGGGTCTTTTCTGAGGACACCCGTTTGAGCGATCAGATGCCGGCGAGGTTTCGCAGTTTCTCGGTTTTTTCGAGCGGCACAGTTTCGACTGTATTGCGAAGGGTGCGTACTAGATGAAGCTATGGCGTCGAGATCGTCGGTGCCAATCGCATAAGCCGAAGCCTATGCCGAGTGCCACACTACACCGAGCCGATTAATAAGAACCTATTGGTAAGCCTAGCAAATCTCCGACCACTCGGCATAGTGTGGCGCTCGGCACAATCAAAACACTATCGCATCACGGACGCCGGGCTCGCATGACTGGGTGCGCGGGTTGAGACCTTGGGCAAAGTCGTTCAAGTCATTTGCACCGAGCGGCTCGACGCCCTGCAACGAAGCGCACACGCGGCCTCAATCGGGTTACAGCAAGAGCTGGGAAACTCTTCCGCGCTACTGCGGCGGGCGCCCGTCCCGCGAGCGAGTTTGGGCATCGTCTCACGTCGGTCGTTCACGCCCGTGCATGGAGCTCGAGCGGCGCCTGCAGTTCTTGGCACTCCAGCGCAGCCCGCGGATAGCGGAGATGAGCACCGGGTAGAAGCCTGACCGTTGGCATGAAAGACCGGCTTTTCGACTGTCCCGCCCAAGCTATGCCGCTCGTGGCCATTGGTATAAACATGAGGATCCAGCACGACTGGAACGGACGAAGCCGGAGAGGTCGCCACCGCCAGACCGCCCAGCTAGTTTCGCTTGAAGGGTCAGATCACCGGAATCTTATAGTGGTGCCAAGCAAAGATCGCTGCCGCGCCGCGATACGGCCGCCAAGCTTCGGCAATCGCACGTACGGCTTTTTCGTCAGGGCGTTCGTCGTGGCCCATAATCCGCCGTACTGATTCTTGAACGGCGAGATCGCCCGCTGGCCAAATATCGGACCGTCCCTCCGCGAACAGCAGATAGACTTCAGCCGACCATCGCCCAATTCCCTTCACCTGCGTAAGCACCGCGATAGCCTCCTCATCGTCGATGGGTAGTGCCTCGAGTGCCAAGGCCCCCGAAGCGACGAGTTCTGCCAAGCTGCGCGCATAACCGATTTTCTGGCGCGACAGCCCGGCAGCGCGCAGATCGTCGTCCGCGCATGCGAACAATGCATGTGGGCTTTCAATCTCGCCGACGGCGGCCAGGATCTTCATCCAAACTGCGTCGGCGGCTTTGAAGCTGATCTGCTGTCCGACGATCGTACGGAGTAAGGTCACGTATCCTCGGTCGCGCATGCGAGGCTCAGGATAGCCTGCATAGCCCAGCGCCACAGCAAAGCGCGGATCGCGTTTTGCAAGGGCATTGAGGTCATTCTGCAACTGTGCGGCGCTCAGCCCCATATTCGTCGTCCTTGCCTTGGCGTGCGGCCCGCGACATACGCGCTGCGAATCGGGCGGAACAGGAGTTATCGATGCCGAAGTTGATCGTTACCAAGCGCGATGGGGACATCATTGAACTTGAAGGCAAAGCTGGCTTCAGTGTGATGGAGGTCATCCGCGACAATGGTATCGACGAATTGCTCGCGCTGTGCGGTGGATGCTGCTCGTGTGCGACCTGCCATATTCATATCGACCCGGCGTTCGCCGATAAAGTTGCGCCGATGGGCGAGGACGAGAATGATCTCCTCGATTCGTCCGACCATCGCAACAAATCTTCGCGCCTGTCGTGTCAAATTCCGTTCGACGCGGCGCTCGACGGTTTAAAGGTGACGATCGCCCAGGAAGACTAGCTCTTCAAGCGCAAGGCGGCCGTTGACGCATCTTTGGTCAGCGGCTTCACGCCCCACGCGATCTGCTTGCGCTTGCTGACTGAGGTGGTCCCGGAAGACTGGACAGGGTGTTAATCTAATCCCGATCTGAAGGACGGACGGGAATGAAGACGACGAGAAAGCGCTACAGCGCGGACGTCAAGACCAAGGTTGCGCTGGAAGCGATCCGCGGGGACCTGACGCTGGCGGAGCTGGGGGCCAAGCATGGCATTCACCACATGATGATCGCGGCGTGGCAGCGGCAGGCGATCGACGGGATGGCCTCAACCTTTGCTGGCGCTTCGGAGGTGGCGCGGGCGAGCGGCGAGGCGGAGATCGA
>JAYVVA010000147.1:0-2425 GCA_043787435.1 Sphingomonadales bacterium
GCGAGTCCCGACAAGTCGGCCTATGTGGCGGCAAAACACGGTCTGGCCGGTTTGACCAAGACTGTTGCGCTCGAGGTTGCAACCCTGGGCATCACGGCCAATTGCATTTCGCCCGGCTATGTTTGGACACCGCTCGTCGAGCAACAAATTCCCGACACGATGAAGGCGCGCGGCCTTACCAAGGAACAGGTGATGAGCGATGTTCTTTTGGCCGCGCAGCCCACCAAACAGTTTGTAACCGTCGACCAGATCGCAGCGATGGCGATCTTCTTGTGCGGCGATGCGGCATCATCGATCACAGGCGCGAACCTGTCGGTTGACGGGGGGTGGACGGCAGCGTGACCCCACTGCGCTTCCTGTTTCTCGCATGCGCCGCCAGCGGGTGCGCGACCGGCGTTGCTTCCAAGCCGGTTTGCAAGGCCCCCGAACCTGATTGGCGGCAGGACGTGACACCGCTCGACGTCACCCGGCTTCACGAAATTCGCGCGTCTTTCGTCAAAGCGCTGGCCCAGGCCCGGGCAGGGGATCGGGAAACTGACGTGTTGCGCGAGGGTCGGTTGCTTGATCCCAATGCGGCGGTCGACGGAGCGGCGCTTCCGGCAGGCAATTATCACTGCCGGACGATTAAACTGGGTTCACAGCGTGAAGGTGGACCGTCGTTCGTGTCGTTTCCGGCGCTTGACTGTCGTGTCACCACAGACGGCAAGGTTTCTCGCTTTGTCCGGCTCAACGGACCACAGCGGCCGACAGGGACGCTTTATCCTGCGTCGGTGCGACAGCAGGTATTTCTGGGAACGCTGGTATTGAGCGATGAAACGCGCGCGCTCAACTATGGGCGCGATACCGACCGCAATATGATTGGCGCGGTCGAGCGGATCGGGCCCAGCCGCTGGCGGATGATCTTGCCCTATCCGCGGTTTGATTCCACGCTCGAGGTCATTGATCTCGTTCCTGCCAATTGAGCGGAAAAATCGGTCAACAGCACGTCGAGTTCGCCAAGCGCATAAGGTTTGGTCAGAACGGGGCAATCGCTGTGCGCCGGATCTACGCCGTCCACCCCGTAGCCCGTTGTAAAGGCAAAAGGACAACCGCGTTGCTTGAGAGCGGCGGCAACCGCCATGCTGGTGGCGCCGTTCAAGTTCACGTCAAGCAACGCCACGTCGAACTCGACAGTGGCGCAAGCATCCAGCGCCTCGGTCAATGTCGTTGCCGTTCGCACGACGCGATGACCCAGACCGTCGATCATGTCCTCGGCCATCATTGCGATCAAAGCTTCGTCTTCCACGAGCAGTAACCTTAATCTTTGTTGCATGCCTTGAGTCATGCCATATTCCCTCTACCGATTGCTTCGATACGGCAGCGCACGCCGGATGTCGCAAATGTTACGTTAACTTTACCAGTCAAATCGCTGGCGAGCACGCGCTCGATCGTCCGCATGCCAAATCCACGATTTCTAGGCTGAAAAACAGGCGGACCGCCCCGTTCGTGCCATTCGATATTGAATCCACCGCCCATTGTTTTCCATTTCAAATCGATATGGCCTTTTTTATTGGGCAACGCACCGTATTTCGCGGCGTTGGTGCCGTGCTGATGAAGCGCCATCGCAATTGCAACTGCTACCTTGGGCGTGAGACGGATTTCCGGACCCGTGGCGGCGATGCGGTCGGCATTGCCGTCAAACGTCGCGGTTGCCGCACGAACCAACTCTGCAAGGGTAATACCTTCCCAGTGTTCGCGGGCCAGCAGATCGTGCGCCCTCGCCAATGTGCGAAGTTGCGCAATGAAATTATCGCGCGAAACGCCGCCGCTATATGGGAAGCTCTGGTGCGCGATCGCCTGAATCAGCGCAAGCGTATTTTCACTCTATGGTTCAGCGCATGGATCGACAGTTTGCGCCGTTCGTCGAATGCGCGGCGCTCGGTCACGTCGCGGGAAATCGACAGCAGTCCGATGGGACGCCCGTCGTGATCCACAATCAGGGTCGAATGATTGTCCCACCGCATCTTGCTGCCGTCTCGACACATGGCCGCCACTTCGTGGCGCGTGCTGCCGCCGCGTTCGATCTTCTCGTTCAGCATCGCCGTGGTTTGCTCGAAATCTGAAGGCGTCACGAAGTCAGCGATCGACCGGCCGATGATTGCCTCGCGGATCAGGCCAAGCGCTATGGTGCCTGCCGCGTTGCGATCGGTGATGCGCTGTTTGATGTCAGCCGCGAAGATGATGTCGTCGGCTTGTTCGAAGATCAGCCGATAGCGCTGTTCGCTTTGGCGCAGGGCAATACCGGCGCGGGTTCGCACGAGCGCCAGCCACAGTCGTCGCGTCGCGACCTGCACCAAGGCGACCTCGTGCGCCAACCAGCGACGCGGTGGACGAACACGCCTCCGACGTAGATGGCGCGTCAAGGATCGGGACCGCAATGCCCGAA
>JAYVVA010000148.1:0-3704 GCA_043787435.1 Sphingomonadales bacterium
GACCAGTGCTGCACCGCGCCGAACGTTAAGCGTAAGCGCCGAGATCGTCGCGATCGCAGCAAAGGGTAAGACGCAGGCGAAGAAATAGCTTCCAAAAATTGCGCTGGCGCCAAGGACTGCAGTCCAGATCAGTGCGGAAGTTGCGGTTGTCTTGATCATGATCTCGTCCCTTGGCATGGGCCAGCGTAGCACCGCTCGCCCGTTTCGCAATACTACAGCGTTACGCGAACCCCGACATGCGCATTTCGGCCAGCGGTGCCGTAGCCTGATACCACCTCGTATTTGGTGTCCGTCAGATTTTCGATCCGCCCGTACAGCTCAAACCGGCGTCCGAGCGAAACCGACGCGCGCAGACCTACGAGTGTGTAACCATCGAGGCTGGTTGGACTAAACGTCTGGTAATCGGTGTCGACGCTGTTGCTCACGGTCTGGATACTGCCGCCGATGTGCACCCGATCGCGCGGCGACCAGTCAAGATTAGCGTTGATGCTGTGACGCGGACGGCGAAGCAAGTCCGTATTGGACGCCCGGTTCTTGGCGTCAGTCAACGTGTAGTTGGCGTTTAAAACCAGGGTCCGCGACGGGTGGAGCTCGATGAACGTCTCGATTCCCTGTGCCCGCGTGCTATCAGTATTGTCGTAAAAGCCGAACGGTCGAGCAACCGATGAGGTGAAGTCGATCTGATTCGCCGTGTCGCGGTGAAAGACGGTCACGCCGAACTTCAGCGTACCCTCGACGAGGCTTTGCTCGAGCCCCAGGTCATAGCTTTGCGCGGTTTCGGGTTTGAGCGCCTTATTCCCGTAAAAGCTGTAGAGTTGATAAAGCGTCGGTGCCTTGAACCCTTCGCCATAGCTGGCCCGTATGATTGTCATGCTGCTGACCTGCCAAGCTGCATTCGCGCTGAACGTCGTCTTGGTGCCGTAGGTCCGGTGATCGTCAACGCGGACGCCGCTGGTCAGGGTCAGCGCGTCAAACGGCTTGGCAATCAGCTGAGCATAACCGCTGGTGACACCGGTGGAAACGGTGGACGTGCCGTCGTTAAACCGCGACGTCTCATGTTCGAAACCGAACACCGCCCGCAGCCAAATCGCGAGCTTTGCATCGCCTTGATATTCAACGCGCTCGCTGCGTCCCTTGAAAAGCGACGGTGTTGCCGTCGCTGTGTCGAAGCTCGCGCGGTTGGTGTCGGAGATCGTAAAGGCCAGTCGGTTTTTCAACGCGCCACCAAGCAGCTCGGCGTTGATTCCTGCGTAGCCAAACGCCTGCTTCGTCGTGCCGTAGCCAGTTGTATCCGCCAAGGTGTAGAATGGTGGCGGGTAGCCGTCGAATTCGACGCGGCTGTCAGCATAATTACCTCGCAGGTCTATATTGATCTTTTCCGAAAGGTCGATTTCGACGCGCCCGTTTGCGGCATATTGCCGATAGCCATCGCGCTCGGTGCCGAACTTGTAAGCCGAGATGCCGTCGTCATCGAAATAGCCACCGCCCAGCGATGCGCGCACGGCGCCACTTCCGCCATGGATGCGCGCTGTCAGCGTCTTCGAATTGCTGTAACCATATTCTGCGCCGAGGGCTCCGCCGAAGCTATCGGTTGGGCGGGCCGTTACGATATTGACGACGCCTCCCAATGCCTGACTGCCCCAGGGGACCGAGTTGGGGCCGCGCAACACTTCTATGCGATCGATGTTGCCTGCAAGCAGATTACCGAAATCAAAGCCTCCACCGGTCACGGACGGGTCGTTGGCCCGCACCCCGTCGACGAGGACGAGCGTCTGGTCGCCCTCTGCTCCCCGGATGCGCACGGCGGTCGGCTGACCGATGCCCCCGGCGCGGCTCACGGTAACGCCAGGTGTCGTCGATAGCAGATCGGAAATTGCCTGCGTTTGCCGGGTCTCGATCAGCGTGCGGTCGATAACCGTGATGGCCTGACCGGTTTCGAAGGGCGTTTGCGGCGCGCCGGTCGCAGTGACAATGATGGCCGCATCTTGCGCTACCGCGGCCGCGGGAATCTGCACAACGGCAGCCGCTATTAAGATTAGACGAGACAAAGATATTCTCCTCGGACGTAACAACCAATTGTCGTCACGCGAGGGTGCTCCCCCGATCGCCCGCGTCTTCCCGCACGGACAAAGGACCGACCGCGACAGGCAGGTCTCCTGGCTTCCGGGTCAATGCTAGACTCCACCTTCCCGGCGTTAACCAGTGGTATGTCGGAGCTTCGCTCGCCGGTCACAGTTGCGGGTACAGCACCAGAATAGAACTGGTTTCCCTTTTGATTCCCTCTCGGGAAACCTGTCACGATGTGCCGAGTAACGCGGGAATCGTTACGGCGCAAGTTGCTCAGGAGGATGCCGCGGCTCAGACAAGCGGTCGCGTGGCGAGCCGTTTGTGCCCTTCGCTATCATTTGGGAAATGCAAAAAAATCTAAAACGGGGTGCAAGATCGGGCACAGCGTGTAGATCGCTAATGCGCCGCGAGGCTAGGCTCAGCTCGTGGGTATGTCTCATACGGGTCATTGGGACATTTGAAATTGGTGTATGTGATCGACACGCTGAAATCGAGAGATTCGGCCTGCCACCACCCGCCTCGAATTCGGAGCAGTCAAAGTTGGTGAAAATCGCCCACAAGGTCTGTGATCTGCAGGATGTCGGTAATGCGCCCGCGGTCGATTGGTCGGTCGAACGACGGATCGCATACTTCACCTGGGCACGCGACATGGTTGCAGGGCTTCGCGGGGTCAATCCTGCAATAGAACGCGCATTCGACGATGTTTACGCCCTGCGTAGCGCGTTGACTGACTGACACCACGAGGTCGCCGCCGACCCTGGCTTTCACGCGCCGATAGCTGTGCTGACAACCGTGTCAGTCGCTGGCGCGCCCGGTCAGGACAAGGCGAACGTTGCGAGCCGATGTTTAGGCGGCTCGGCGGGCTCGCTGATACGCATCCCGGAGGTGAGGGTAGGCCTGGCCCGTCGCCATCTGCTGAGGTGGTCCCAGTAAACCGGCGTTCAACCGACACGTAGCAACCGCGCTGGAGTTGTTGCGCTGATTCAGAACTCGCACTGCGGACCGAACCTATCGCGTACAATCACAACCATTCGGTTTTTTGCTATTTATGACCGGACCTTTTGCGCTTAGCCGACCGGCGGTTCAGGATGACGTCCAGCATACTGAACAAGTCACGAGCCGGCATTCGACATGTTGGCCAAGCTCAAGGCTAGCTCATCATTTCGGAACGGTTTTGACAGTCGCGCTACGTCAGGGTCGAGGCCTTGGCGCTCGGCATACCCGGAGATGATGAGGATTTGCACTTCAGGGCGCTCCGCCCTGACGATACACGCCAGTTCGGTGCCAGTCATGCCCGGCATTAGGTGGTCAGTGACCAACAGGTCCACAAGCTGACCGCCGCGCAAGATTGTCAAAGCTTCCTCCCCGGACGAGGCCTCGAAGACGTCAAAACCTAGGTCACTGAGCATGCTGGCGGTGCTAATGCGGACAAACTCCTCGTCATCAACCAGTAGCGCACGACCCTGAATTCGCGTTTCCTGGCGCGCATCGGGCGGAGCCGCCGCGGCCTTGGCCGCCTGCTCGCTGACGGGTAACCAAATGTCGACATCGGTTCCAACGCCAGGACGGCTCTGGACGGTCAGTGCGCCGCCAAGCTGAGAGGCTAGACCGTGCGCAGATGACAGGCCTAAACCTGT
>JAYVVA010000149.1:0-2345 GCA_043787435.1 Sphingomonadales bacterium
TACATGCAGCGGACGCTGGCACCGCGCTAGCGACTTGATCGCCGCTTTCGGCAACCAGCGCCAGAAGCGTCAGTGATTTTCCAAACCCAGGTTAGCGAAGCCGGCGTCTCGTCAACTGTGCCGAGCCCGAGCAAAGCCATTTGCCGAGATGCGGCTACCGGGCTGGAGAACCACGCTCACAATGACGTTCTTGATGACCATCGGCTAAGGGCCTGGGCTACATTGCACGCATCCAGCGCGCTCGTCGAAACCTACGAAGCCGCCTGCCTGTGGCACCGCCGTGATGTAATACCCCAATTTTTTTAAGTGACTGTCGCAATGCCGGTTGTGGCACCTTGTAGTCGGGTCTAGTCGGCGCGCCAATGCGTGGGCTACCTCTTCCCTCTTCGCCCAAGCGGCGTCGCGTTCTTGCGTTTATCCTCGCACTCGCGTTCGAGTTCTTGTTTCTACTCGCGTTCCTCACGCCATTTAGTCCCTTTCGGGGTAAATCTGAACCAGCCCTCACCACAATAGCACTGCGTCCCGCCGAAAAGGCTCCGTCTTCGACCCGCGCTACCGCGAAAGCGAAAAGCGCCCAGAGCAAGGCGCCGCCGCCTCGTCCACTTGCGCCTGACCCCGACGTCCCGCCGCCGCCGCCCAAGGTGGTGCAGCTCAGCCGAGAAGATTTCACTGCCGGGGACATTTCCAAATTACCGTCGCACAAAGGAGAGGGCGAGACTGGCACCCAGACCGCCGGCACTTCCTATGGCCCTGGCGAAGGGCCGAATGGGGCGCCGCTCTACAACGCAGAATGGTACGTCAAGCCAACCGCGGGCGAGCTTGCGCTTTACCTGCCGAAGGGCGGCCAGCGCCCTGGATCGGCCCTGATCATGTGCCAGACTGCGCCTAATTACCGCGTCGAGAATTGTCGGGGACTGGGCGAGAGTCCACCGGGCTCCGGTCTCGCCAGTGCGCTTCGCCAAGCCGCATGGCAGTTCAAGGTGCGCCCGCCGCGCATCGGCGGAAAGCCGATTATCGGTGCGTGGGTGCGGATTCGCTTCGATTGGTATGAGCGGTCGGACGGATAAGAGTGTGTAGGCAAGGCTGCGCATTGGGCCTACTGACCGTTTTTTGATATTTTCGGAGACTGCCGTTGGGCGACATCGTTTTGGTTGTGCTCTCTGTCGCACTTGTCCTGGTTCTGACTGGTTTTAGAATCAATCAAGAGTATGAGCGCGGTGTCCTGTTTAGGCTCGGCCGACTGGGTACGACCAAGGGGCCCGGGCTGTACTGGCTCATTCCGTTCATCGATCGCGCCGTAAAAGTTGACACGCGGACAATCACCGTGCTCCTTGATACTCAGGAAACAATCACTCGCGACGGCGTTGCTGTGCGGGTGAACGCCGTTCTCTGGTATCGCGCGCTCGAGCCGGCACGGGTCGTGACATCGGTCCAGGCGTGGCAGGCCGCGGTGGTACAGGCCGCCGAAACGGCGATGCGGGATGCCATCGGGCAGAGTGACCTCGACGCCATGTTGAAAGATCGCCTCTTGATCAATCAACGCCTTCGCGAGCTCCTTGCTGCGGCTGCGACTCGATGGGGTATCGAGATCGAAGCCGTCGAGATCAAGGATCTCGACATCCCCGAACAGATGCAGCGCGCGATCGCCCGCGAGGCGGAAGCGATCCGAGAAAAGCGCGCGCGCATAATCAAGGCCGAGGGCGAATATGAAGCCGCACAGCAACTCGCAGAAGCGGCGCGGGTTATCAGCAGCGCGCCGGGCGCACTCGAGCTACGCCGCTTGCAAACACTTGCTGAAATAGGTGTCGAACATAACAGCACAATTGTTGCGATGATGCCGGTTGAACTGCTCCATGCCGCGCGAAAAATCGCAGGCGAGCCAAAATTGGACAGCGACTGATGCGGTCACTCAAATGGGCGGTCGGCCTCGTGGTGCTTGCTGTCATCGGGTTAGCCACTCTGTATTGGACACCCGACACCGACAAGGCGTTAATGCGAAAAAAATACGGGTCGCCCACTTCGCAATATGTCGATCTGGGCGGTGGTCTGACCGTACACCTACGTGACGAAGGGCCCCGCGGCGCGCCGGTTATCGTCCTCCTCCACGGATCGAACAGTTCGTTGCAGACTTGGGATTCATGGACATCAGCCCTGACCGGTCGTTTCCGTGTTATTCGCTTCGACGCACCAGGCCACGGCTTGACCGGCGACTACCCGGCCCGCGATTATTCGCGCGCCGCTTTTGCCGACATCGTCAGCCGCGTGACAACCAGGCTCGGTGTCGCCCGGTTTGTTCTCGTGGGCAATTCGATGGGCGGCGGTGTGGCATGGGCCTATGCGCACGA
>JAYVVA010000150.1:0-2056 GCA_043787435.1 Sphingomonadales bacterium
ACTTTATTCCCCGGCGACAGCACCGGGCGCAGGTAGCGCGATCGTCCACCTCTAACATATCCTGCCAACAAGCCATGCTCTGGTGTGAGGAGGCGAACGATCGCGCCGTGCTCCCCGTGGGGGCGCACACCGACAACAATGGCCTCGCACTCGATCCGCATCATGGCAACAAGGCGCAGCGTTGACGGTTTTGTAAAGCCCGGGTGACATACGTCATGTGTCCGTCGGAGAGATTGCGTGCACGTCAACCCATTCCAGATTGATCCAAGGCTGGACCTGCCGCCGCCCGACAGCGCGCGCGTTGACTTACCTGAAACTTTCGGGACGCGTTTTGCGATGTTTGGCGATGCCGAGGAAGAGTTCGACTGGAACGGTCCCTTCCGCCGCGACGCGACAGGCACTCGCACGATGAGCGCCCTGCCCGACGCCAATCGCCGGTTTCAGGCCGCCGGCCTCGAACCTTGCTGGATGGCGGACTGGCCGATTGTCGCCAATGCTTCCAGCGGTTCAATCCTGCGGGAACTCGTCGCGGGCAATCAATGCACAATCGGGACCCAGCTGCATCCCTGGGTCTCGCCGCCCTTCGACGAGGAGGTCAATCGTCGCAACAGCTACACATCGAACCTGCCCCGGGTCCTGCAACGCGAGAAGTTGCGGCAGTTGACCGACAAGATTGAAGCGACAACGGGTGTTCGCCCGCGCATTTATCGTGCGGGACGCTACGGGGTCGGCGTCCACACAGCGGCGTTGCTTGCCGATTTCGGCTATGCGCTCGATGTGTCCGTGCGGGCATGCTTCGACTATCGCGAGCAAGGCGGTCCCGACTTTTCGCATCACCCGTTATGGCCCTGGAAAATTGCCCCAGACCTTTATGAGCTGCCGCTGACTACTGCTTACACTGGTTTCCTCAGACGCTGGTCGCGACTCTATCGCACCGCGTCTCTCCGCGGGACTTTGGCCCGCACCGGTTTACTCGCCCGTGTGCCGTTAACGCCTGAGGGCGTGCCGCTTGCGGATGCATTGGAAGCGATCGACGTGCTGCTTGACGAAGGGCACCGGTTGTTCAGCCTGTCATTTCATACGCCATCGCTGGTGCCCGGTCACACGCCCTACGTCCGCGATGCCACAGATTTAGCGACCTTCTGGCACTGGTGGGACGGCGTGCTCAACCGGTTTGCCGCGCGCGGAGTGACTGCCGTTAGCGCGAACGCGATTATCGACGCATTTTCCGCGGCCGAAGCGTGCAGCGCATGAACGCGCAGATTGGTCGGTCACAATTGACCGAACACCCGCGCCGGCGGTCGGAAATCGTGCCTTTGCGTGACTATTTGAGCGATCCCGACGCTGGTTGGGACGCGGTGGTAGCTCGCCCGAGCGAACCAAATGCGTTTCTCGAACGCTGGTTCATGGAGGCAAGCGTGCGTCATTTGGATCTGCCTGTCGATGCGCGGATGCTGGTCGTGCGCGCCGAGGATCAGTTGATCGGCATGATGCCAATCATGGTCGCCTCCAGATATGGACGGATGGCAGTTCGCCACGTAGAAAACTGGCTGCACTACAACAGCTTTTTCGGCGCGCCACTCGTCCGGCGAAGTTTTGAATCCTATTTCTGGCACCGCGCGCTCGAGTTGCTCGATGCCGACCCCGGCGCGCCGTCGTTCCTTCATCTCGTCGCAATGGACGGACAAGGACCACTGGCGGAAGCCTTGCTGAAGGCCCGGCGTGGCGCAGCCGTCGTCCATCGCAGCTCGCGGGCGATGCTTCAGTCTGATCTGCCGTCATGCGAATATTACGAAAAAACGGTCCGGAAAAAAAAGCGTAAGGAAATCGGGCGCTTGCAGTCGCGACTGGCCGAAATCGGGCAAGTCAGATTTTGCCGCCTGTTGGATCACGAAGGGCTCGACGCGTGGATCGACACCTTCATTGCACTGGAAGCAAGCGGCTGGAAGGGACGCGAAGGCGCAGCGCTTGCCAACGACCGCCAGACGAAAAATTTTGTGTGTGATGCGCTGCGCGGCGCTTATGCGACAGGCCGATTGGAGATGATCCGGCTCGA
>JAYVVA010000151.1:0-1913 GCA_043787435.1 Sphingomonadales bacterium
GCAACACACGCGACCAGAGACATCGAACGCATAACTTCCCCCCTAAGACACGCCAAGCTTAGTCAGCCTGTTAGCCGGGTCCAGTAGAAACCCGATTTAGTCGCCCGTGAACAATGCGATTTTCATCCTGATTGACGCTGCGGGCGGCATGCTGGCACGGGCCGTGGTTTCGCGCTGAACGATTGACGGGTCAGGCGGCGATGGGGGCGAGCTGCGTTTCTCTGAGCCATGCCGTGATCAGGGCACGCAAAAGCATGGCCAGCCAGGCGACCAGCAACCTCAGATTGTGGCCGGCGGCAACGAGGAGCGCGTTGATTGCGTCACCGGTGGCGCCGGCGAGGTGATTGCGCTCGAGCAGGCCATCGGCCTTGGTATGGCCGATAATCGGCTCGAGGGCGTTTCGCCTTTTAAGCTCGCGCTTGATGGTCGGTGAGCTGATCCCGCGCGTATGCGCGATATAGACCTTGGCCTTGCCGCCGTGCTTGTGGCCCCGGTAGCCACGATCGACATAGGCACGCTGGACCGCAACCCCAGTCAGCCGCTCGACCTGTTCGATCTGGCAGGTGAGGGTGTGACCGTCGTAGGGACTGCCAGGCAGGGACTGCATGCCGACGATGAACTGGCCGCCAGCGGTCCGCGCATTGGTGACCGCGATCGAGGTCTTCACGCCAAATTCGTAGCGGGACCGCGCCTTGCCCTTGGCAATGCATTCGACCTCGGGGGCGTGGAAGGCGTAAAGCTTGTGAGTGTCGCCAGCACGCTGGGCGAGGATCCGCCCGGTTCGCTCGCGCGCCACGGCAAAGACTCTCTCCAACAGGGTATCGCCGGCGATCTTGCGGCCAATGTCACGATCGAGACGACCAAGCCAGGTGCGCATCTTGCGGACCCAGCGCATGGCCTGCTTGTGGCCCCGACCGTGGATCAGCCGCAACGCTTCACGGTGGCCATGTTTTGCGACACGCAGGAACGACTGGCGCAGCTTCACGCCGTGGCGTCTTGCCAGCCGGTTCAACGTCTCGATCCCACGCATCATCAGGTGACTGTCTGTCGGATGCGCGACGGCCTTGGTCTGGACGGTCGTATCGACCGTCACCCGTTCACACGCCTGCGGGGTCACTGCCTGCGTGCGCATGGCGACCGCGATCGTCTCGACAAGCAGCAACTCGAGCAGGTCGGGTCCGATCCGCCCGCGCCACCGTGTCATCGAGGATCGATCAAGCGGGAGCTTCAGACGAAAATACTGCTCGCCGCAAAAATACTGCCAGTACGGGTTCTCAACCCAGCGCGCGCAGACCGCCTCGTCCGATAATCCGTCCATGTGCTTCAACAGATGCAACCCCGCCATCAGCCGTGTCGGCAGCGCGGGCCGCCCCTTTTGGGTGTAAAACCGGCCATAAGCCTCGTCGAACCGCGACCAGTCGATAAGCCCCGCCAATTTGATCAACGGGTGATCCATGTCGATCATGTTGTCGAGCTGGCTACGGAACAGCTCGTCGCTGCGCATCGGGGACTTTTTAGGCAGCATCGCAGATCCTCGTCATCTGTTGCCGGCCGATTGAATCAAAACTCCTTTGTCTGGGCAAGACCCTTCGTGCGTGTGCGCGCGAATTTGCAAGCTTTTGGCTTCAATCTCCCACACCCCTTGCAAATTCGAATACTTGGATCCCGTCAAAACCTGTGCGTTCTCAGCGTCTTCAGAGTTTTTCACGGGCGACGATTTAGCAGGCCATCACCGCCACGACGACCAACGTCAGCGATCGTGCCCGGCAGCGGCTGCGGCTAATGTCCGCTTTCCACCATTTGCGGCCGTCCGCAGCCGGCTAAGCAATGCCGAAAGCGGTGACGGTGTCCGATACTCCTCACCCCTCAAACTTCCCGCTTCTTGGGAAGCCGATCGGCGCCATGCGACCGCC
>JAYVVA010000152.1:0-1940 GCA_043787435.1 Sphingomonadales bacterium
GACGTCGGGATGGCGTGGGGGGCACGCATGATCTCCCCTACTGGCATCTGGGCGAGCGAAAACACGACTGCGCCCAACGGCCAGCCGATCAGCCGTCATATCATCTTCATGACCGACGGCATCATGTCACCTGATGCCCTGATCTACGGGGCGCACGCCTACGAGACGCTCGACCGTCGCGTCATGGCATCGGCGGCGCCGACCTCAGGGCCAAACGGCAATATGGCGCCCGTCCACACTGAGCGTTTTCTGGCGCTCTGCCGAGCGGCACAGGCGAACAACATAACAGTGTGGACGGTAGCATTCGGCACGCAAAATCCTCCGACGCTGGTCAGCTGTGCAAGCCCGGGCAAATCGTTCATCGCAACCAACACAGCGCAGCTGCAGGCACAATTCCAGTCGATCGCCTCGCAGATCGCAGCGCTTAGGATCTCGAAGTGATCCGGCTACTGATCAAGCGGCTCCGCCGCAGCCGGCGGGGCTCGACGCTCATCGAATTCGCAATGGTCGCGCCTGTGCTGATGGTCGTCATCATGGGGCTGCTCGACATGAGCTATCGTCTCTATGCCAAGTCGATGCTGGAAGGAGCCGTCCAAAAGGCAGCCCGCGACTCAACGCTCGAGACCGGCGCCACTGCGCCCGCAAACGCCACGATCGACAGTAACGTGAAAACCACGTTTGAAAGCGTGAACGGCAGCGTGACCGACAGCAGCTTTACCTTCACGCGTCGGAACTTTGCCACCTTCACCAGCGCCGGCGCAATGGAACCGTCGACCGGTCCCGGG
Organism: Sphingomonadales bacterium; assembly: GCA_043787435.1. Taxonomy (GTDB): domain Bacteria; phylum Pseudomonadota; class Alphaproteobacteria; order Sphingomonadales; family Sphingomonadaceae; genus Sphingomonas_O. The sequence continues at coordinate 786 of JAYVVA010000152.1, forward strand.
GGGCAGTGCGCTCCGGGATATACCTATGTCGATATCAACAACAACAACAGCTGGGACGACGGCGGCATCGACGGACAGGGAGGTGCTAACGACGCCACACTCTACACGGTGCAAGTAAACTACAAATCGTTGTTTCCGATCAATGCGCTATTCGGTGGACCAGCAACCCAGACGATCCGTTCGACGACAGTGCTTCGCAATCAGCCGTACAACAACCAGGCGACACGCGCCGCTGGCCCGACGAGGAATTGCTGATGAGCACCGTGTTGAAGCTGCGTCGGAAAGTCCCAGCCCCGGTCCGCGCGCTGCGCTGTGATACCAAGGGGCTGGCCCTGATCGAATTTGCCTACGGGCTGCCGGTGCTGCTTGCTCTTGGCTTGGGCGGCGTCGAGATTGCCAATCTGGCAGTGACGCGCATGCGCCTGAGCGAGATCGGTATGATTGTTGCTGACAACGCCTCGCGCATCGGTTCGACAAACGGACTGTCGCTCAAGAAAATATATGAGGCCGACGTCAACGACACGTTTGAAGCTGCACGAATCGATGGAAAAACAATCGACTTTGCCAATCGCGGCCGTGTTATCGTGTCGAGCCTTCAGCAAAACACTGCCGGCGGTCAGTGGATTGCCTGGCAGCGTTGCTACGGTTCGAAGGTGTGGCCGTCATCATATGGCGTTGCGGGAAATGGCCAGACCGGTACCGCCTTTCCGGGCATGGGACCGGCCGGCGCGCAGATTCAGGCGCCACCGAGCAATGCAGTGGTCTTCGTCGAAATTGCCTATAATTATAACGCAATCGTCGAACCGTTCGCCGCAGGGTTACAGTATTTTGGGCTGCGCGTGAACAATCAGGTGCTGACCTACAAGGAGGCGTACCTCGTCCGCGATCCTCGCCAACTCGGGGTTTCAACCGATCCCTCGACAACCGCCACCCAAGATTACGGCCTGTTTCAGAACACCCCCGCCGTGACACGCGACACGTGTTAAGCCGCTAACGGTAGCACACCGCCTTTACGGCCGCGACGACACGGTCGACGTTGACCAGCGCCGCGCGCTCAAGGTTCGCGGCATAGGGCATCGGCACATCCTCGTTGGTGACGCGCATCACGGGCGCGTCGAGGTCGTCGAAGCCCTGGTCCATCGCCACTGCCATGAT
>JAYVVA010000153.1:0-1921 GCA_043787435.1 Sphingomonadales bacterium
GAGATGTAAAGGGTGTGCAGGCCGGCCGCTGGCGTCTCAATGAGCTCAGCCAGCGTCGGCAAAAAGCCCGAGAGCGTCTTCCCCGAGCCAGTTGGCGCCACCAGCAACGCGTGCTGCCCAGCGCGCGCGGCCGTCAGCATGTCGACCTGATGTCGCCTCGGCGCCCACGCCTTGCCTGTGAACCAGGCGTGCAAGAGATCAGGCAATTGGGAATCGGCGGGCATTACATCCATATAGGCACGATGGCACGCCTCGGCTCCTGGATCGAACCACATCCGCACGGTATCCATATTCCGTCAGCGGATGTGTGGATTGACCCCTCGCGTCCGGTGGAACGCGCGCTCGTCACGCATGGCCATGCCGATCATGCCCGCAGCGGGCATCGCTCGGTATGGGCAACGCCAGAAACACTGGCGATCATGAACGCGCGTTACGGGGAACAGATGGGCGGCATTGCGGTCCCCTATGGCGATAGCGTTGATCTGAACGACGTAAGGGCAACATTTCTGCCAGCGGGTCACGTGTTGGGATCAGCACAAATCCTGCTCGAACACGCCGACGAACGTGTCATTGTCTCGGGCGATTACAAACGCCGGCCCGATCCGACGTGTGCGCCATTCGAGATCACTCCCTGCGACGTCTTTATCACCGAGGCCACCTTCGGCTTGCCGGTTTTTCGCCACCCGGAGACGCGCCACGAAATGCAAAAGCTGCTCGATGCGCTCGCCGCTGAGCCCGACCGCTGCATCCTCGTCGGTGCCTATGCGCTGGGAAAGGCACAGCGCGTAATCGCCGAACTGCGCGCGATGGGACATCATGCGCCGATCTATATCCATGGCGCGATGCAGAAGCTGTGTGACCTCTACGGCAATTGGGGCGTCGAGCTGGGCGAGTTACGACCCGCGCTGGTTGCGTCGAGGGAAGAAATGCGCGGGGCGATCATCGTCGCGCCCCCTTCAGCGCTGGGCGACCGCTGGTCGCGCCGCCTACCCGATCCGATTACCGCGATGGCCAGTGGCTGGATGCGCGTGCGCCAGCGCGCCGTGCAACGCGGCGTCGAACTCCCCCTCGTCCTGTCCGACCACGCTGACTGGGACGAGCTGACCGCCACCATCCTTGATATTGCGCCGAAGGAGGTCTGGGTCACCCACGGCCGCGAAGATGCGCTGCTCCACTGGTGCCAGCTTCATCAGATCAAGGCACGTGCGCTCGATCTCGTCGGGTATGAAGACGAGGACGACTGACTTTCGCTCTGCGCCCCTGCTTGCTAGGGCAAGTTCGACTCATGAATTATCGAGCAGGGGAAACCGCCATGACCGCAGTCGGCCACGATACACTCGCTACCCGCAGCACGTTACAGGCCGGGGGACAGACGGTTTCGTATTACAGCCTCGAGAAGGCCGCGGCAAAACTCGGTGATGTCAGTCGCCTTCCGTTCAGCATGAAGGTGTTGCTCGAAAACCTGCTGCGGTTCGAAGACGGTGGCTTCACCGTGTCGACTGCCGACATTCAGGCGCTGATCGACTGGCAGAAGAATCCGACCAGTGATGCGGAGATTCAGTATCGCCCTGCACGCGTCCTGTTGCAGGACTTCACCGGCGTTCCATGTGTCGTCGATCTCGCCGCGATGCGCGATGCCATCGCAAAGCTCGGCGGCGACACAACGAAGATCAATCCCCTAGTGCCCGTTCACCTCGTTATCGACCACAGCGTCATGGTCGACGAGTTCGGCCATCCGAAGGCATTCGAGCAAAACGTCGAGTTCGAATATCATCGCAATGCCGAGCGCTATGACTTCCTGAAATGGGGTTCCAAGAGCCTCGACAATTTCAAGGCCGTACCCCCTGGCACGGGCATCTGTCATCAGGTCAATCTTGAAAATATCGCGCAGGCGGTGTGGACCAGCACTGACCCCTCGGGC
>JAYVVA010000154.1:0-6059 GCA_043787435.1 Sphingomonadales bacterium
CAGAACCGCTGCCCTGATGCTTTCTGGCATGGTTGGGTTCGTCACCGGGACTGAATATCCGTAGATCGAATTGAAATAGTCAAATGTCGTGGCACGAGAGAACACATATTTGGCTTCAATGAACGGCTTGAACGCGTCCGACGCATCGTAATGCGCCAGCAGATTGACTGACGTCCGATTGGTCTGCGGCGCTAGATCGCCAGAATAGAAACCTGCGACAGCGGTGTCGTCGCTCACCCCGGTCGTGTAATAGGATGCAGGGGCACCATGCCGGTAAGGTAGCCCAAGCCCATTGAAGTCAGCAATGCCATGGCCATTGACGTCGATTGCGCCAATCGGCGATTCGTTGGGATAGCGCAGATCCCCAACAAGAATATTACTGAACGCTTTCGGGTTCGTACCCTTCGCTAGATTTGGTATGAGGTATTGCCGCTGGTTCTGGCGCAAATAATCGCGATCATCGTTTGCGACCCGGTCTTCTTCGGCATGTTCAACTGCCAGCGCGATGTTGCCGCGCCCGCCCGCGAAATTGCGTCCAACCGCAATCGAGCCGAAGCGCGTGCCGTCGTCGCCCCGAGAGGTGATGCCCGACTGGAGCCTTCCGGTAACACCTTCGAAATCACGCTTCAGGACGAAGTTGACGACCCCAGACACGCCGTCGGCGCCGTAAATTGCCGATGTGCTTCCAGTCAGCACGTCGACGCGCTCAATTAAATCGATTGGAATTGCGTTGACGTCAACTGCCGCACTGTCAAAAGTACCCGCGATATGTCGGCGCCCGTTTACCAGCACCAGCGTGCGCTGCACGCCGAGATTGCGAAGATTGAGAAGGTTCAAACCAACGTTGCCGAAAGGCTGCGCCGACGACGCGTTGCCGCCCGAAGTTTGCGTGTTGTCGCGCGACCCCGTCAGCGCAGGGACGCGCAAGAGGAAATCCGTGAGATTAGTCTTGCCCGAGTCCTCGATTGCAGCGCGGTCGAGCGAAACAATCGGGCTCGGCGCGACGAATTCGGGATGAGCGATGCGCGTGCCTGTAACGATAATATCCGTCGCGCCCGACGTAGTGTCCGTCGTTGCCGGCTGCTGCGCGTTCGTCGTCGCCACGGACTGAGCGGACGCCGGTCGGAGGCCAATGGGCGCATACGCAATAAGCAGGGCGCTGCACCAGCGCCCCCATTTGTCCTTCGCCAACTCATCGCTCCCTTCGACACGGCTAGGACGATACCTCGCGTTTGGCGTTTAACCACTAAAATGGCGAATGGTTTCAGTACAACCGGTTTTGCAAAAAACATTATTGATCCACGCGGCAACTGGACTTCGTTAAATTGAATGTTGGCGGGATCGCGCGGCGTGATCTATTCGCATTGAGCGCGGGCATGCTCGCTGCTGCCTGCACCCGCGGTCCGTCTGAAGCACAGATTGAGTTTTGGGCAATCGGCACCGAGGGGGAATACGCGCCGCCCTTGGTGGCGCGTTTCATTGCCGAGACCGGCGTTCGCGTCGCGACGCAAGCAATACCTTGGACGGCAGCACACCAAAAGCTGTTAACCGCATTTGTTGGCAACTCACTGCCTGACCTTACGATGATCCGCAACAGCTGGCTACCCGAGCTCGCGCTGCTTGGAGCCTTCGCGCCGGTACCACCTGGCAGCTCTTTGCTCGATGGCCTTTTTCCGGCTGCCCTTGCGTCCGTTCTGCACGACGATGTGGCGATTGCAGTGCCGTGGGCAGTCGATGCCTGGGTACAATTTTATCGGCGCGATCGCCTTGCGGCTTATGGCTACGAGACGCCTCCCACGGATTGGGACGACTGGTTGCGAATGGCGCGCGATCTGAAGCGGCATCAGGGTCACGATTACGTAACTCTGCATTTGATCGACTGGCCCGAGCCGCTCTTTGCGCTAGCGGCACAGCAGACAGAGCCGCTTCTGCGCGAGCGCGATACCTTCGGCAATTTTCGTTCCGCTGGGTTTCGCGACGCGCTTGCGCGTTACAAGCTCGTGTTCGATGAACGTTTGTCTCCCATCGCGCAAGGAGCGCAATTCGGGGATTCGCTCATTGCGCTGCGGCGAGAGCAAATCCTCATTCTGCCGTCCAACACGACGACGATTGGCGATCTACAACGCCGAGCGTCGTGGTTTCCACCTGAACTCTGGGCGATCGCATCAACGCCCGGTATTGCCGGCACGCCGCGCGCGATGGCGAGTGGGATAAGCCTCGCGGTCAACCGCGCTGCTCATAACCCCCAAGGTGCCTGGCGGCTTGCTGAGTACCTTTGTAGCCCGAAGTCACTCATCAGTCTGTACAAGGCGATCGGCGACTTGCCTGCGCGACCAGCTGCCTGGGCCGCACCTGCCGTTGCACAAGGGATCGGCACCAGCGCTTTTGCGCGGCATATCGAAGCTGGCGTGCCACCTCCGGCCGTGCCCGAGTGGGAGCGCATCGTCGTTGAAGTGCAACTCATTGCAGAGCGCATGGTGCGCGGTGAATTCGGGGTCGATAGTGCAACTGCCGAAATGGACCGCCGCGTCGACATGATCCTCGAGAAGCGACGCAAGCTTGTCGCACGCGGGCGCAACCTGTGATGCGGCAAGACCGTACAGGCCGGCTTTTCGTGGCGCCGGTATTAATAGCAACATTTGTCGTGCTCGTCTTGCCGACGATTGGGGCTGCGCTGCTGAGCTTTACCGATTTTGACATTTACGCACTTAGCGATCCTGCCAACCTGAGCTTAGTCGGCTTCGACAATTACGCACAACTGCTCTCCATGCCATTGTTCTGGCGCGCTGTTGCAAACACGGCGCTGTTCGCTGTGATCGGTGTGCCTGCAGCGATTGCGCTCTCGCTGCTTGCCGCGGTGCTCGTGCATGATGCCACCGTGCGGTGGAAGCCGCTGTGGCGGCTGTTGTTATTCGCGCCCTACGTCACCACGCTTGTGGCGACCGCGCTCGTCTGGAAATATGTGCTCGATGCACAAGCCGGTCTACTCAATCGCGCACTGGCGCTCATGGGCATCGCCCCAGTCGATTGGCTCGGCGAACCGCGCACGAGCATTCCGGCGACGCTCATTTTTATCGTTTGGAAGGTCTTTGGCTACAATATGCTCGTGTTCGCTGCCGCACTCTCGACTGCACCGACTGAATTATACGACGCGGCGCGTCTGGATGGCGCGGGCCGTTGGATGCGTTTTCGCCACGTAACCTTGCCAGCGCTCGGCCCCGCCCTCTTACTTGCCGCCGTGCTTAGCGTCGCGAATTTCCTCCAAGTCTTCGCCGAACCTTATGTCATGACACACGGTGGACCTGCGCAAAGCACAGTCACTATCCTATACTTTATGTTCGATCAGGGGCTGGCGTGGTGGAACCTTGGACTCGCCTCGGCTGTGGCAGTGCTGCTCTTCATCGCGATCCTCCTGCTTACGGTCATCCAGGTTAGGATCGGGCGTCGTGCAGAGTGGGTGTGATGCGCTTCCGATCACTCCCAATAAACCTTGCCGTTGCTGCGCTCGCACTTGCGACCGTCGCTCCCTTGGTCTGGATGGTCAGCGTGTCGCTGATGCCACGAGGCATGGCCACCAGCTACCCTCCGCCGCTTTGGCCGCAGCATCCGACGCTTGCAAACTACCGTGAACTTTTGTTTGCGCAAGACACGGGCGCAGGCGCGACTGACTTTCACATCTTGTCAGCTTTTTTCAACAGTCTCTACCTTGCGGCGTTTGCAACCTTCATAGGTTTGGCAACGACCGTGCCGGCCGGCTACGCTTTTGCAAAGCTTCGTTTCCGGGGTCGCAACCCGCTGCTGCGCCTCCTACTCGTGCTCGTTGTCGTCCCTACGCAAGTGTCAATGCTACCCCTGTTTCTAATGCTGAAGTATGCCGGGCTCGTGAATACCTATCTCGGTGTACTGGCGCCGGGTTTTGCTGGGATCTACGGCGTCTTGTTCGTGCGTCAGGCAACACTTGCTATACCTGACGAAATGCTCGACGCGGCGCGGATCGACGGTGCGAGCGAGTGGCGCATCTTCGTCCACATTGTCTGGCCGCTGTTGCGACCAATAACCTTTACACTCGCGCTATTCACGTTTTTAGCCAGTTGGAGCGACTTTTTGTGGCCGCTGATCGTCATCACGGACCAAGGCATTTACACTTTACCTGTTGCGCTTGCGGCAATCAGCCGGGAACATGCGCAGGATGTGGAATTGATGATGGCAGGCGCCGTCGTGACGACACTCCCCGTCCTGCTGCTCTTCCTCGCTCTCCAACGCTCATATTTAACCGGTCTGCTATCAGGCGGAATTAAGGGATAGAAGGATAAGTGCGCTCATCGGCGTCGAAAAGCAGGGCATCCCTAGGGGGGACCGCGAACGAGAGCTGTTCGCCTAGCTCAACGTCCTGGTCGCCATCCAATTGCGCCGCAATAGAACTACTGCCGTAGCCGGCAAGATGTGCGAACGACAGAGGACCAAGCCGCTCGAAGAGCTCAACCCCGCCGACGAAGGGTCCATCTATCGCGAGCTGTAGATGTTCGGGGCGCACGCCTAAGGTGGCGGTGGTGCCGACCGCTTCGGCGCCAACTGCTGCCGCAACTCGGCAACTCAGCCCGTTGGGCAGCACGACCTCGACACCGTCAGCGCGGACTTCGGAAATCGTTACTGACAGCAGATTAATCGCAGGCGAACTCATCGCGGTAGCCACGCGAACCGTCGAGGGGCGGCGATACAGCTCGATGGGACTGCCGACTTGCTCTACCCGCCCGGCATGCATAACGACGATCCGGTTTGCGAGCGTCATCGCTTCGAGCTGGTCATGAGTGACAAGAATCATGGTCGTGCCAAGTCGCTGGTGAAGCCGCGCGAACTCTTGTCGCATGCGCATTCGAAGTGCCATATCGAGATTTGACAGTGGCTCGTCGAGAAGCAGGACCTTGGGCCTACGCACGATCGCGCGCCCAAGCGATACACGCTGTCTCTGTCCGCCTGACAACTGGGCCGGACGCCGGTCCAGCAGGTCGCCTACTTCGAGCAAAGCAGCGGTCTCGTTTACGCGCGCAGCAATTTCGGCCTTTGGAAGCTTCGCCATGCGTAATGGAAAGCCAATGTTGTCAGCAACGCTCAGATGCGGGTAAAGCGCATAGGATTGGAAGACCATTGCGATATCGCGCGTGCCCGGATCGTGGTCAGTGATGTCCTGTTCGTCGACATATACCCGTCCTGTACTCGGCACGTCGAGGCCGGCGATTAGGCGAAGCAGCGTCGACTTGCCGCATCCTGAAGGTCCGACGATGACAACGAATTCGCCTGGCTCGATGACAAGATTGGTCGGATGGAGCGCGACCACGCTCCCGTAAGACTTCGACAAGGCACTAACAGCGACTCTATTGCTCATAATGAATTGCCATGGTCGGAGCCGCTTGCTCTAGCAAGAGCCGAGATCCACCGTTCGCTGCGATGAGACGTGGCCAATTATTACTTCCCAGCATCTCACGCTGCAGTTGAGCAAGCCGAAACCCCGCCAGTCAGTGTTGCTGGAGGTTCGTGCGGCCGTTCACGCTTGCAAAGCACTTCACGCGTGGCGGATACGCCGGAAGTCTCCACGTGGGTTCCGCGTGGCGAGCGTGGCAATGGCGCGAGCACTGGCTCCGGGAATGGCTGCCGCTGCTACCTCTCGACCAACGTAACTCGATCATTGCGCCTGCGCATTTTTGGCCGCTACTTGCGGACCCCAATGGCCAAAACTGACGCAAGGCTCAGCGCGCGTTCCGACTGGATGATGCCACGCTGGCACGCACCGTTGCTGTCGTTGAGCAGTGCGGATTGTTGTTTGCGCGGCCATTCTGGACGCCACCCGATGTTACGGAAGCGCGGCTACGACCCTTGCCACGAGACGGTGCGGTTTTGGTGGAACCGGTTTGGGCCGATGTTGGCCGGCGAGATTCGGCGTCGGCGCGTCAACCACATGCGCCGGTTTTGCCACTGGCGATGACATCTCGGTGAGATGTACGTGAAGCTGAATGGCGAGATGGTCTACCTGCGACGCGCCGTCGATCACGAGGGCGAGGTCC
>JAYVVA010000155.1:0-2461 GCA_043787435.1 Sphingomonadales bacterium
TGATCGGCGTCGCGCTACTAACCGAAGGCGACGACGTGCTGCTCGCGACGCGGCAAGGCAAGGCAATCCGCTTCATGGGCTCAGACGTCCGCGAGTTCCAGTCGCGCAACTCAACCGGCGTGCGCGGCGTCACACTCAAAGGTGATGATGCCGTCATTTCGCTGTCGATCCTGCATCGCTCGGGAGCAACGCCCGAGGAGCGCGAGGCCTATTTGCGCGCTGCGGCTTGGAAAGACAACGACAACGCGGCGACGCTTGCCGCCGAACGCATAGCTGAGATGGCCGAACGCGAGCAGTTCATCCTGACCGTGTGCGCCAACGGCTATGGAAAGCGGTCATCGGCTTATGAATATCGCCGCACCAACCGCGGCGGACAGGGCATTACGAACATCGACAACCTGGCCCGGAATGGCCCGGTGGTGGCTTCCTTCCCGTGCTCGAACGGCCAGCAGCTTATGCTGGTCACCGATCAGGCCAAGCTGATCCGCATGACAGTTGGCACCTTGCGCGTCATCGGCCGCAACTCCGCAGGTGTGAAGCTGTTTGACGTGGCGCAGAACGAGCATGTTGTGAGCGCAGCGCGCATTGAGGAAAATGACGACGAACCCGACGCCAATCTCGAAGGTCCCACTGCCTTGGTGACGCCAGACGATAGCGCAACGGAAGGACCCGAGGACGCGGCGTGAAATCCGGCAACACCCGTGTCCTGGTCGTTGCGCTTGCCGCCAACCTCGGGATCGCCGCCGCCAAATTTGCTGCTGCTGCACTAACCGGCTCGTCGGCCATGCTGACCGAGGGCGTCCACAGCCTCGTCGATTCCACCAATCAAGTGCTGCTTATGTATGGCCAGAAGCGCGCCGCCAAGCCCGCCGATGCGCGGCATCCGGCCGGCTATGGCCGCGAATTGTATTTCTGGAGTTTCGTCGTCGCTTTGCTTGTTTTCGCGCTCGGCGCGGGCGTCTCTGTGTTCGAGGGTTTTCATCACCTGTTGCAGCCCGAGAAAGCGGTTTCGCCGCTGATCGGCTATCTCGTCCTCGCCGTGGCGTTTGCGCTCGAAGGGGGATCGACGGTTACAGCGTTTCGCGAGTTCGATGCGGCCCGTCGCGGCAAATCATGGTGGCGGGCGCTGATCGACACCAAGGATGCGACGACCGTTATCGTCTTGCTCGAAAACGGCGCGGCGATGGCCGGAATTCTCATCGCCGCGCTGGGGCTCGGTCTGTCGCAACTGACCGGTGATGCGCATTTCGACGGGATGGCATCGGTCCTGATTGGGCTGTTGCTGGGTGTCGTCGCAATTTTTCTAGCGCGCGAGGCCAAAGGCCTGTTAATCGGCGAAGCTGCGGACCCCATGCTGGTCGAGGGCATTCGGCGCGCAGCTTCCCGCGCCGGCATTACGGGCATCGGAGAGATCATGACGATCCACAATGCGCCGGAGCAGATCGTTGCTGCGCTCAACGTTGATTTCGACAACCGACTGAGTGCCGGCGACGTCGAGCGCATTGTCGACGAGATCGAACGCGCGGTGCAGCAGCAATTCCCCAGCGTCACGCGGGTCTACGTGCGCCCGCACGAGGACGCAGGCCTCAAGTTTGGACTAGACCGAGGGCTGGTTTGCCATGAATGATACCACGGTTTTCAAAATCCTGACGGCGGAGCAGTGGGCCGGATTTCAGGCCGACGGTAAATTCATCGGTGGACCGGTCGATCTAATCGACGGGTATATTCATTTGTCGACCGCTGCCCAGCTTGACAAGACAATGGCAACCCATTTTGCGAATCAGCCGGGACTGGTGGTTGCCGAGATCGACCTGGCTTCACTTGGCGACACGATCCAGTGGGAATTATCACGCGGCGGCGCGAACTTTCCGCATTATTACAGCGCTTTGCCAATGTCGGCCGTTCTGAGCGTGCGAACAACGCCTGATGCGATCAATACCTGCCCGGCGAAATAGAGCGGCCAGATTAGCAGCCCCGGTAGCGAGGACCGCGCCAGAGGCCCCATGCGCGCAAAGAGCAACAGGTCGGATGCCAGAAACATCATGGCGCCAATGCCAACCCCGGTGGGAGAAAATCGACTGGACCACGCAATCGCCGCCATGCTCGCGACAAAACACGCGTAAACCGCGACCGGCACCGACTTTTCGGGCGGCACCAGGGTTATCGCAATAAATACCGAAAGCGGCACGACGAGTGCGGGCAACAACTGATGACAAAGCGTCGCACGGGGCCGCCGGTTGCGGAAATATAGTGTTATGGCAAGCACATGGCCCGCTATGAATGCCAACGCTCCAGCTGCTGCGCCTGCGGTTTCTATGAGGATGTCGCCAAGCGCGCCGAACGCCATCACACCAGCAATCAGCCAACCGTCGAACGACCGCGAACCGCCGGCGCACCAAACGGCCAGTAACGCCACCCCGGCGCCCTTCCACGCGAACGACAGCGGTTCGGCAAGACCCCT
>JAYVVA010000156.1:0-2566 GCA_043787435.1 Sphingomonadales bacterium
GTGACGCCTATGATGAGACGGTCGACCAACCGGGCGCCACGCTTGATGATGTCCATATGGCCGCGCGTTATGGGGTCGAACGTCCCTGGATAGACACCCACTCTCACCGGTCGCGCTCCACTGCATAGCGCGCAATCGCGCGCAACAGATCCGCCTCATGCCCATAGCTGGCAAGATGCCCGATTGCCTGCTCAACAAGCATCTCGGCCTGAGCCCTTGCCCGCTCGATGCCAAGCAACGACAAGAACGTTGCCTTGCCCCTGGCAGCGTCTTTCTTCAATGCTTTGCCCGCCAGCTCTTCGTCCCCCTCGACGTCGAGCAAATCGTCGGCGATCTGGAAGGCAAGACCGATATCGCGGGCATAGCCGCGCAATTGCGTCCGTGCCTCCGACGGCATCCGACCCATGATCGCGCCAGCTTCAACCGAAAAAGCAATGAGCGCGCCGGTCTTCATCGCCTGGAGCCGGGTCACTGCAGCCAGATCAAAGCTCGACGTCTCTGCCTCGATATCCATCATCTGTCCGCCGGCCATGCCGCCGGGACCCGAGGCACGGGCGAGCCCGTCTATCAATTCGAGTCGGACGAAGGGATCGGCGTGCGTTTGGCCGTCGACGAGGAGTTCGAAAGCAAGTGCGTGAAGCGAATCGCCGGCCAATACGGCGGTCGCCTCACCGAACGCCTTGTGCACCGTAGGCTTGCCGCGGCGCAGGTCGTCATCGTCCATGCACGGGAGATCGTCGTGGATCAGTGAATAGACGTGAATCGCTTCGATTGCACAGCCGACGCGCACCGCCGCCTCATAATCGACATTGAACAAATTGCTCGCCGCCACGACCAGCAAGGGGCGCATGCGCTTGCCTCCACCGATGCTGGCGTGGCGCATCGCATTGAAGAGCGGCGCGCGCGCGTCATCAGGTACCTTCAAAATATGATCGAACGCGCGATCGATATCGCGAGCGATGTCGGCAAGCGCCGCACCCAATATCGGTGTCACAGCGCCCATCCGATCCTAGCCGCCATCGAACGGTACGGTACCGGTCGGGTTGCCGTCAGCGCCCAGCACAATCTTGTCGATTTTTTCTTGTGCCGATTTTAACCGCGTCTCGCACTGGGCGCGCAGCCTGGCGCCCTCTTCGTAGAGCGTGATCGATTCATCGAGACTGGCATCGCCGCTTTCGAGGCGCTGAACAATCGCTTCAAGCCGCCTTAAGGCGTCTTCGAACGACAGGGTTGAAAGGTCATCGGCCACGGTGGCGCTTGTGACGAGCGCGGTCGCGGGGGTCAAGCGGTGGCCTTCGCCCGCACCTCGGCGACCAGTTCTTTTCGACTGAGCTTGCCGACCAGGGTCTTGGGCAATTCGGTCCTGACCTCAACCGCGGCGACACGCTCGTGCTTGCCGAGCTGGGGATTGAGCCAGGTCTTCAGCGCATCGCCAGAAGCATCCGCTCCCTCGTTGAGCGTGACGAACGCTTTGGGCATCTCACCATAATAGGCATCGGGAATCCCGATAACGATCGCCTCTCTGACAGCCGGATGGCGGTAGAGAACAGCTTCGATCTGGCTGGGAAAAACCTTGAACCCGCCGACGGCAATCATGTCCTTCAATCGGTCGACGATGCGGATGTATCCCTGATCGTCAATGATCGCGACGTCTCCCGTGCGGAGCGCACGGCCCGTCGCGGTCGTCACGAAATCGCTGTCGCGCTCGCCGCACCCCCAATAGCCGGCCATGACTTGTGGCCCCTCGACAACCAGTTCACCTGGTTCGCCAGCGGCCGGCGGCAGTGTCGGATCGTCGCGACTGACGAGGCTGACACGCGTGCCAGGTACCGGCTGGCCAACCGTACCGGCGACACCTGGGTCGTCGTACGGATTACAGGCAACTACGCCCGCAACCTCGGTGAGCCCATAGCCCTCGACAACTCTCGAGCCCGTGACAGCCTCGAACTTGGCCTTGAGTGTCTGCGCAAGGGGTGCCGCGCCCGAAATGCAGACACGCAGCGACGCGAAATCGGTCTTTGCACAATCCGGGTGGTCGAGCAGCGACTGATACATGGTTGGCACGCCTGGCAATGCCGTCGCCTTGACGCGCTGGATCGTCTTCAACGTGTCCTTGGCGCCGAACCGCGGCAGCATCGCGATCATCCCGCCCGACAGGACAGTGCGGTTGAGTACGCAGGTGTTGGCGAAAACGTGAAAGAACGGCAGCACTCCGACGATACGGTCGGGAAGTTCGGGGTGCGGATCGATGGCGCGAACCTGGCGCGCGTTTGCCGTCATGTTGGCGTGCGTCAACATCGCCCCCTTCGGCAAGCCCGTGGTTCCGCCCGTGTATTGGATCAGGGCAACATCGTGGGGCGCAATGGCCACCGGTGTTAAGGGCGCGCTAGCTTGCCCCACAAACGCCATCAAGGATCGGATTCGCACGTCACCGGCCGGCAGATTGGCGATTTCTGCCGAACGAAACAGTCGAAACAATACGCGTTTGATCCGGGGCAGCCAGCCCGACAGCGACCCTATGATCAGCTGATCGACGACCCCGGCCTCCAGCAGTGCGCGCGCGTGG
>JAYVVA010000157.1:0-3547 GCA_043787435.1 Sphingomonadales bacterium
CTCGCAAATGCGCAAGTTCGGGCACCCATTTACGGATATAATCGCCGGCGTTGAACTTCTCCGACTGTCCCAAGGGGGCCATGATACGGACGAACATGTTCGCGTCGACGCCTGACCCCGCAGTCCACTGCCAATTGACCGCGTTGGAGCCGTAATCGGCGTCGACCAGCGTGTCCCAGAACCAGCGTTCGCCGCGCCGCCAATCGATCAGGAGATGCTTGACGAGAAATGACGCTGCGATCATGCGGACGCGGTTGTGCATCCATCCTGTCGCCCACAGTTCGCGCATGCCAGCATCAACAATCGGATACCCTGTGTGACCCTTGCTCCACGCGTCGAAGTCGCTGGTCGCGTGCGCGCCAGAGCGCCATCCAAGTTTGTCGAACTCTGTACGGGCGTTGGCACTGCCATAGTCGGGAAACTGGTCGATGACATTTGCGGCATAATCCCGCCAGCCGATCTCGCGCAGGAACGGCTCACCGCTCGCACCAATTCTTTTTGAGACGTGGTGCCACACCGTGGCAGGCGAGATTTCTCCGAAATGCAGATGCGGTGAAAGGCGGGAGGTACCGGGTTCAGATGGCAAGTTGCGGGTACGATCATAGTCGCCAACGATTTTTAGAAAGGACCGGAATGCAGTCGTTGCGCCCTCTTCTCCCGGCGTCCAGACGTCAAAGCCTGACGCCCAGTCAGGTTTGTTGGGAAGCAGGTGCCAATCTGCGAGGTTGTCGCCCCGGGCCTCGGCCGCTACGATTTGCGCGGGCGCCGGCAGCGGGACGGGCGGCGGCATTTGGGCAACCAATGCCCGCCAATAGGGTGTGAAAATCTTGTAACGCCCACCAGTTCCGGTGCGGATTGTCGCTGGCGCGGCGAGATAGTTTCCATCGTGGACAACAAGCTGGTCGCTAAGTTGGCTATCGATCCGCTGCCACCAAGGTTCGTAAGCTCTTGTACTATGTATATGTTTTGCGCCCGTCTCAGTCATTAATCGACGAAGTTCAATTGCGGCGTCACCGCGACGCAGGATGAGCTTTGCTCCGCGCGCCTCGAGCGACCTCGCTAACGCAGTCAGGCTGTAGTGCAGCCACCACCGCTGGGCGCCGCCCATGGCGTTGGGGCCCGCAGTCCTGTCGTCAAGGATGTAGACCGGGACCACCGGGCCGGACTCAAGCGCTGCTATAAGCGCGGCATTGTCGGCGAGGCGAAGATCCTGACGGAACCAGAGGATAACCGAATCAGATGACATGAGGCTCCTTGTCGACCTGCCATGTCTGCCCCTTGGCGATCAGCGCGGCGAGGTCAGGCTTCTTGCCCTTTGCTGCCGCTTGGTTCTGAGCGACGACTGCGCCCTCGAAAGTGGCCGCTGGACTGTCGTAAACGACGCCAAGCGCAACCGGGAACGACCCTGCAGGCAATTCGACAAGCAAATGCGCCAGCATGCGGTTGGCGACGTCATGCACCATGACGCCAGCCGCCTCCCAGTCGCCATTCGCCACGTCAACGATTTCGAACGCCAACCTGTCGCGGTTGAGCCGCAGTCCCTTGCTCCCTCCGTCGAACAACATCGGCTCGCCGTGGGTTAGCCAAAGCTGGCCAGCGGCGGCGTTGGACCGATCCGTGAACGATGCGAATACATCGTCATTATAGACAATGCAGTTCTGGAATATCTCGACGAACGCCGTACCCTTGTGCGCATGGGCGGCCTTCAGCACTTCGGGGAGCCGCTTGTGCACGTCGATCGCACGCGCGACGAACCGTGCCCCCGCGCCTAGGGCAAAGACGCATGGACTCGCGGGCGTGTCGACGGAGCCAAATGGAGTCGAGGGGCTTCGCGTCCCGACGCGCGACGTCGGCGAGTACTGCCCTTTGGTTAGGCCGTAGATCTCGTTGTTGAACAGCAGCAGCTGGCAATCAAGATTACGGCGCAGCAAGTGCATCGTGTGGTTACCGCCGATAGACAATGCATCACCGTCGCCGGTGATAATCCACACATCCAGTTCAGGATTAGCAAGCTTCACGCCGGTCGCAACCGCAGGAGCACGGCCGTGAATTGTATGAAAACCGTAGGTTTCCATATAATAGGGAAAGCGTGACGAGCAGCCGATGCCACTTATGAATACCGTATTGGCCGGGTCCGCACCGATTTCCGGCATCGTACGTTGCACCGCCTTCAAAACGGCATAGTCGCCACAGCCGGGACACCAGCGGACTTCCTGATCGGTTTCCCAGTCCTTCGGGCTCGACGTGCGGATAGGCGTAATTGCGTTCATGCGAGTTGACTTTCAATCGCCGCTTCGATTTCGGCAATTCGGAACGGCTGGCCACTCACCTTATTCAAAGGCTTGGCGTCAACGAGAAACTGATCGCGCAACACCGTTTTGAGCTGACCAGTATTCATTTCCGGCACCAGAATATGCTCATATCCTTTTAACAAGGCACCCAGATTACGCGGCATCGGCCAGATGTGACGGAGATGGATATGATGGACGTCGAGCCCCTTGGCCCGTGCGCGGCGCACCGCTTGGTGAATCGGCCCAAATGTCGATCCCCAACCAACGACCGCAAGTTTGCCGCACGTGTTGCCAAGTTCCACGGCCTGTTCGGGGATGTGGTCGGCAATCCCGCAAACCTTGGCCTGTCGGATGTCAGTCATTGCCTGATGGTTAGCCGGGGCATAATCGATGTGGCCGGTATCGACTTGTTTTTCGATGCCGCCAATGCGGTGCAGAAGGCCGGGTGTGCCTGGCTTTACCCAAGGGCGCGCGAGCTTGGCGTCGCGGGCGTAAGGCTTGAAGCCGCCTTCGGGTACTTCAGTGGTGAACTTTACCGGAAACGGCTTGAATGCCGCGGTGTCGGGCACTTTCCACGGCTCGGCTGCATTGGCGATATAACCATCCGTCAGGAGCATAACAGGTGTCATGAATTGTGTCGCGAGCCGTACGGCCTCGATCGCGCAATCGAACGCATCGGCGGGGCTACGTGCGGCGATAACTGGCATCGGGGCGTCGCCGTTGCGGCCATAAACTGCCTGATAAAGATCGGACTGTTCGGTCTTGGTCGGCAAACCAGTCGAAGGCCCGCCCCGCTGGGAATTGACGATTATGAGCGGCAACTCGGTCATGATGGCAAGACCCATCGCCTCGCCCTTTAACGCAATCCCGGGCCCCGAGGATGAAGTGACGCCGAGATGTCCAGCATAAGACGCGCCAATTGCACTAGCGATGGCGGCGATCTCGTCCTCGGCCTGGAACGTCGTGACGCCGAACTCCTTGAGCCGCGACAGATAGTGAAGGATCGCCGAGGCAGGCGTAATCGGGTAGCCGCCGAAAAACATCTTCAGTCCTGCGAGCTGGGTGCCTGCCACAAGCCCCATCGCCAGAGCCTCGGCGCCGGTTACCGTGCGGTACAGACCCGGTTCGGCGGGAGCGGCCGCAACGCTATGCTGGCGAACCGACGGCCCAAGCTCGGCTGTCTCCCCATAAGCGTGACCCGCGTTAAGAGCCGCAATGTTGGCATCGACCAGCAAAGGATTTTTCGCAAACTTGTC
>JAYVVA010000158.1:0-2200 GCA_043787435.1 Sphingomonadales bacterium
GTCGCGGTTTTCAACATCCTGTCGTCGCTGATCATGCTGGTGCGCGCCAAGACCCGCGACATCGCCATTCTGCGGACGATGGGGGCGACGCGCGCGTCACTCGTCAAGATATTTGTCGTGGTCGGAACGAGCATCGGCGCTGTTGGAACAATTGCGGGGCTTTGTCTGGGATTCGTCTTTCTGTTCTTCCGCCAGAATATCGTCAATTTAGTCCAGTTCGTGACCGGGCAGAACCTGTGGGACCCCTCGATAAGGTTTTTGACTGAACTTCCGTCAAAAACCGACCCGATGGAAGTCGTTGCCATCACCGTCATGGCGCTCTTGTTCAGCTTTCTGGCCACACTCTATCCTGCATTGAAAGCCGCCGGTACCGACCCGGTGCAGGTGTTGCGGTATGAGTGACGTCCTGTCGGTTACCGGGCTCACGCGCAGCTTCAAGCAGGGCGGCGCGGTTATCGAGGTTCTGCGCGGCGTCGACCTGCGCGTCGGACCGGGAGAAATCGTTGCTTTGCTCGGGCCGTCGGGGTCTGGAAAATCGACACTTTTACAAGCGGTCGGGCTTTTGGAAGGGGGATTTGAGGGGTCGATCCAGATCACCGGCGAGGAAGCCGCCCGGCTCGACAACAACGGACGAACGCGACTACGGCGCGACGCAATCGGATTCGTCTACCAGTTTCACCATTTGCTTCCGGATTTCAATGCTGCGGAGAACGTCGTCTTGCCGCAGCTGATCGCGGGAAAATCGCGCCGAGACGGCGAGGCGCGGGCGGCCAGCTTGCTGAGCGCGCTCGGGCTTTCGCAGCGTTTGACGCACAAGCCTTCGCAGCTGTCTGGTGGCGAGCAACAGCGCGTCGCCGTCGCCCGTGCGCTGGCCAATGCGCCAGCGCTCATTTTGGCGGATGAGCCGACCGGCAATCTCGATGAGGCAACGGCTGACGTGGTGCTGGCCGAATTTCTGCGCCTGGTGCGTGGGGAAGGAGCGGCAGCGCTTGTTGCAACCCATAATGAGCGTCTTGCTGCCAAGATGGACCGTGTGGTGCGGCTGCACGAAGGGCGGCTGGGCGACTGAAATTGTTCCACTGAACAATTAAGTCTTGCGCATTAGCAAGCTGTGGTGTCGCGAGATCGCGCTACTGGAGCGCCTCCTTCACGAGCGCACTCGCTTTGCTCATGTCGAGCTGACTTGCATGCCGTTCCTTGAGCGCGGACATGACGCGCCCCATGTCTTTCAGCCCCGTTGCACTCAGTTCAGCCTTGATCGCTTCGATGGCGAGCAGTGTTTCCGCTTCGCTTAACTGCGCAGGAAGGAAGCGCTCGATGACTCCAATTTCGGCTGCTTCTTTGTCGGCGAGTTCCTGCCGCCCGCCGTCGGTGAACATCTGGATCGATTCGCGGCGCTGCTTGACCATCTTTTGGAGGACCTCAACGATAACGGTGTCATCGTCGACAGGGCCTTTGCCGGTGCGCATTTCGATGTCACGGTTCTTTATGGCCGACATCATGAGGCGGACAGTCGCCAGCGTTTCCTTGTCACCGGCCTTCATGGACGCGGTCTGGACCGCCTGAATTTCATCTCTGATCATGCGTAGCCTATACCAGCGGTTGACCGGCGGGCAATGCGGCACTAGCGAACGACGCTTAGCGACATCGACGCGACACCCTTAACCACGGAGCTTTTGTCCGCATGGCTGATACTTCGCGCGCCACTGGCATCCTTGTTCTCGCGGATGGCACTGCCATTCATGGGCACGGTTTCGGGGCAGAGGGCGTGGCCGTCGGGGAGGCTTGCTTCAACACTGCCATGACCGGGTATCAGGAGGTGATGACCGATCCTTCTTACGCCGCGCAAATCATCGCTTTCACGTTTCCCCATATCGGCAATGTCGGCGTGAACCCGGAGGATATCGAGGCAACCAATCCCCATGCTGTGGGCTGCATTGTTCGTGAAGACGTGACCGCGCCTTCAAACTGGCGGTCCACAGGCGGGTTTGACGCTTGGATGAAGCTCAACGGGCGTATTGGCCTTGCCGGCGTCGATACGCGCGCGCTGACCCGGCGAATCCGCGAGCTGGGTCCGCCGAACGCAGTGATCGCGCACCGCTCCGAAGGCCAGTTCGACGTTGACGAGCTGGTTGCGCTGGCGCGTGACTGGACGGGGCTGGAGGGCAACGATCTCGCCAAGCCAGTGACCACGCTGCAA
>JAYVVA010000159.1:0-2034 GCA_043787435.1 Sphingomonadales bacterium
TACAATAAGTTACCGGAGCGGGCAGGGGTTTGCCAGCGAAGAGGGCGCACCCGCTCCGGAATGTCCCGGCTTACCCTGCGTTGGGTGCGGGAGTCTGCGACGCCAGGGCTTCACCCTTGGCGTTGACGTACCGGTTCACCAACGCCGTGGTTTCCGATTTTGCGGGGCGGGCTACGTTGCCAAAGGTCAGAACAACAGCAACCGTCCGGGCGTTGTCGCCCTTGGGATAGCTAACCGACTTCGCTGTCGACAGCGCTGCACGGTCAAGGACCGTATGGCCGCTCGATCCGGCAACTTGGGCACTGAGCACCTTGCCGCTCGCATCGATGCGAACCGCGACAGTTGCAACGCCGGTATCGGCGGTTGGCGCCCAGGCCTCGTTTTTCAGTTGCGCCTCGACATTGTTGATGAAGCTGCTTTGGGTTGTGGCGGCCTGAGCAGCCTGGGGGATGGCGAAAACGAGCGCGGTACCAATCACCGAGGCGGCGAACGCCGTGGCAGTGACACGGAACTTGGGGGCAGATGTGACGAACATGGCAATAACTCCTGAAATCTGTTGTTTTCTATGGCTCCGTCGGGGACGGCGGGACATGAACAGTTCTGCAGAAATCGTGCCAACTGCCAAAATGGCGGGAAACAGGCATTTTCCGAAACCGGCCACAAAATTGTTTTGCTAATAGTAAGTAATATCCGCTAATTCTCGGCAATGGACAGGAGTAGTCAAGTCGTTGGCGAGTCATTCGCCTTTCTCGATTCGATTGAGCGCGCGAGCCGCGCGGCAGCGCTCAATCGTCCGGTACTGGTTGTCGGCGAGCGAGGTACGGGCAAGGAGCTGGTTGCTGAGCGCTTGCATCGCCTGAGCCCTCGTTGGGCAGCGCCTCTCATTATCATGAACTGTGCAGCACTGGCAGAAACGTTGATCGAGGCCGAGCTGTTCGGACACGAAGCGGGTGCGTTCACTGGTGCGACGCGTGCGCGTGAAGGGCGCTTTGAGGAGGCCGATGGCGGCACGCTGTTTCTCGACGAGCTGGCTACGCTGTCTGCCGGCGCTCAGGAGCGACTTCTCCGCGCGGTTGAATATGGCGAGGTGACCCGGATCGGCTCCAATAAGCCGCTGCGCGTCGATGTTCGAATCGTTGCCGCAACGAACGAGAATTTGCCTTCACTCGTCGACCAGGGCCGGTTCCGCGCTGATCTGCTCGACCGGCTGGCGTTTGAGGTCGTTACCTTACCGCCGCTCCGCGCGCGTACCGGCGACGTGCCCGTATTGACCGATCACTTCGGGCGACGAATGGCTTCGGAACTTGAGTGGCGCAAATGGCCCGGGTTTTCGCCTGCCGTCATGGAAGTGCTAGAGCGTTACGATTGGCCGGGCAACGTGCGTGAATTGCGCAATACCGTTGAGCGTGCCGTTTATCGCTGGCAGGACGAGGAACGACCGATCGATGAGGTCGATTTCGACCCCTTCTTGTCGCCGTGGATGCCAAAAACTTCGACCACAGACCGTTCGCCGATATTGGCCGAGCCGCAGGGCACGGGGTCTTCGACTGTGCGACCGCGCCTTGCCGAAGTCCGGGACTTGCGCGCCGCGGTGAGCGCCTACGAGCGCGATATCATCGATCAGGCGCTGCAACAGTGCCGCTATAATCAGCGTGCCGCTGCCAAGACACTCGGGCTAAGCTATGATCAAATACGCCACGCGATGAAACGTCTCGGACTGTTCGAGACTGACGCGAGTAACAAAGCTGCTTGAGCGATGCGACCGAACGTCGCAACAGACGTTGAACGTCTAAACCAAGCACAGGAGCCTTACCTCATGCCATTCGTCCTTCCGCCTTTGCCCTATCCCCGCGACGCGCTTGCGCCGCACATGTCGGGCGAGACGCTCGATTTCCATCATGGCAAGCATCATCAGGCCTATGTGACCAAAACGAACGAAATCGCCGCGGCCAAGGGGCTGGGCGGCATGTCGCTGGTCGATCTCATCACACACCACACAGAGCCCGGCGATGAGCAGCTTTTCAACCAGGCGGC
>JAYVVA010000160.1:0-2858 GCA_043787435.1 Sphingomonadales bacterium
CTGCGCCGCCTTGCTTCCGCCAGCGCCGTCACCGAGGTTAGTGATACCGAGGTGCGCGATCTGTTGACGCCCTGGTTGGGCACCGAAGGTCTCGACAGCGACATTCCTGTTCCAGCGCTGATCGATGCGACGCTCAGCGATAGTTCAGCAGCTGCAATCGCCGACATCCAGCGGACAGTCCGAACATTGGCGCCAAGTGCGCGCGTCGACCGCCACGCCGACTGGCTCGGGCCACTTGTCGGGTTGTTCGAGACGCTGAAGTGGCTGGCGATTGCTTTGGTTGTTTTGACGGGCGTTGCCGCAGCCGCGGCGGTGATCCTGGGATCGAGGGCAGCGCTGGATCAGCATCGTGCGACCATTGACGTCATGCATTTGATGGGTGCAACCGACCGCCAGATATCCCGCTTGTTCGAGCGGCGGGTGGCTCAGGATGCTCTTTCGGGTGCAGCGCTGGGGCTTGTGCTGGCCTTTGGCGCGCTGATGGTTGTGGGCTGGCGGTTTCAGGCAGTGGGTGCGGCGCTGGTCGCGGGCAGTGCCTTGGGCTGGACTGACGGTGCGCTGCTCTGCCTCATCCCGATCGCGGGCGTTGGACTGGCAATCCTGTCGGCCCGGATCACCGTGCTGCGATCGCTGGCGCATATTTTGTGATCCGCGTTCTCATCCGGTTCGCTGCCCTGCTGCCCCTCGTTTGGGCATTGGGGTTCTCGGCGTTCGTCGTGCTCCTGCCCGGCCCAGCAGATCCTGCGATACAAACCGATGTGATTGTCGTACCCACCGGCGGGCCGGGTCGGATCCAGCGCGGTGCGATGATCGTCATGGCGGGATCTGCTTCACGTATGCTGATCAGCGGTGCAGCGTTGAACGCCAGCGCAAGCTCGATCGCGCGCAAAAACGGCCTCAATCGCCGCCTGTTCGCATGCTGCGTCGATGTCGGACACAACGCCAGCAACACGCGCTCGAATGCGGAGGAAACGATTGAGTGGCTCCGCGCCCGAAAGGCCAAATCTGTCCGCCTCGTCACGACGGACTGGCATATGCCTCGTGCGCGTTTCGAACTCGATCAAGTTGTTGGGCGAGACATTCGCATTATCGACGATGCGGTCGACAGTAATGCAGATTTCGCCACGCTTATGCGAGAATACAATAAATATGTTCTGCGGCGGATTGCGGTCCTAGCCGGATGGTGAGTTTCGTCCGCTCGGTTTTATACACGCTCGTGTTCTATCTCGGCAGCGTGCCCTATGTGCTGGCATCGGCGGCAGCGATCCCGTTCGGTCCCAAGGCCATCATTGCGGTCCCCCGCGCCTGGGCAAAGTTTCACCACTGGTGTATGCGCTGGTTACTTGGCATTCGTATCCGCGTTGAGGGAACGCTGCCCCAATCCGGCATCATCGCCGCGTTTAAGCACGAAGCAATGCTCGAGACGACTGAAGTGCTGCGCCTGTTCGATCGTCCGGCCGTAGTGTTCAAGGCAGAGCTCTTGCGTATTCCGTTTTGGGGTGCAGCCGCGGTCGCACATGGGGTCATTCCGGTCGCGCGCGAGACTGGTGCCACGGCGCTGCGCCGCATGCTGAAGGCCGGCCGGCAGGCCGTCGCCGCCAATCGACCCATCATCATCTTTCCCGAAGGGACGCGCGTACCGCACGGTGAACGCGCGCCGCTGCGGCCGGGAATCGCTGGGCTGTACAAGTCGCTCAACCTGCCGGTTGTGCCGGTCGCGGTTGACAGTGGCCGCGTCTGGCAACGGCGCAACTTCATAAAACGTTCCGGGGTCGTGACGTTCAAGGTCGGAGAACCCATTCCGACTGGCCTGGCGCGTGAAGAAATCGAGGCGCGCATCCATGCGGGCATCAATGCCCTTAACGACTAGACCGATCCTCGTGGTCGCCGCGCCCGAAATCGGGACGCGCATCGTCTTGACCCTGTTCGATAATCGAACGTCGCACTGCCCGCGTTCGCGTAAACAGGTCCAACAGTGCGTCGCCGTCGCCCCAGCGGATTGCACGCTGTAACGCCGTCAGGTCTTCGCTGAACCGCTGCAGCATTTCGAGCACCGCGTCCTTGTTGGACAGAAAGACGTCACGCCACATGACGGGATCGGAAGCAGCGATGCGTGTGAAATCGCGGAAGCCACCGGCAGAATATTTGATGACTTCAGACTGCGTGACCGTTTCGAGATCGGACGCCGTTCCGACAATGGTATAGGCGATCAGGTGAGGCAAATGGCTCGTGATCGCGAGCACCAGGTC
This sequence comes from Sphingomonadales bacterium, assembly GCA_043787435.1. Lineage (GTDB taxonomy): Bacteria > Pseudomonadota > Alphaproteobacteria > Sphingomonadales > Sphingomonadaceae > Sphingomonas_O. The sequence goes on from JAYVVA010000160.1 coordinate 2,250, forward strand.
GTGATGGGCCGCGTCCATGATTTCAACATTCGATCCCAGTTGCTCCCAAAAAGCAGCGACGCGCGCCACCGCGACCTCCGGCACGTCGGGCGCAGGCGTCAAAATGCACCACCGGCCGTGGAACAATGCCGCGAACCCGGCTTGCGGGCCGCTGTGTTCGGTCCCCGCAACCGGGTGGGCAGGAACAATGGCATTGCGCGGTAGTGCCGTACTCAGGGCCTGAGAAACGCCCGCCTTCGAAGATCCGACATCGCTGACAACGGCGTCAATCGGCATGTCCGCCGCGAGGAAACCGGCGACCTCGCCCATAGCCCCGACCGGCACGCACAAGATGACAAGGTCTGCATCGATAACCGCCGTGCCCGGCGTGTCTGTAACATCGTCACAGAGGTGCATGGCTCGGACAACCTCACGGACGCTTGCGCTCGTATCATGCCCGGTCAGGCGAACGGTTGGCATAGCCGCGCGTACGGCTCGCGCGATTGACGATCCGATAAGGCCAAGGCCGATGATGGTAACGCGCTCGAACGGCAACATGGCAATGCGCTAGCCGCGCAACCCTTGCGCTGGCAAGGCTGTCGCCCTAGCCCGCCTGTCGATGAGTGACGA
>JAYVVA010000161.1:0-5825 GCA_043787435.1 Sphingomonadales bacterium
TTACAACCGTGCGCTTACTGTTGGCTGCAGGCGCAAACCCGGCACGCGCCGACAATGCCGGTTTTTCACCTCGCGACCTCGTGAAACGCGATGCAAGACTGACTGCGTTGCTGAAAGAAATGGATGCAGCGAAGCCCGCTTCGGCCAAGCCCGTTCAGGGCCCGCACTAAGCTAGCGCATTGATAACGTCTGATCGTCAATCTCGCCGATCAACCGACGGGCGGCACGCCGGGCAAAGCGCAGGGTTTCGGCGCGGCGGCGCGGTGCAGAAAGCGATACCGTTTCGGGCTCACGGATAATCGCGCCGTCATAACGGTCGGCGACAATCAGTCCGGTGCGTTCGGGCAACAATTCGGACCGGTCGAGGAGCGTGACGTCGAACCCGATAGGAATCGCCCAGAAGAACCTGTCGCAATAATCGAGATAGTCAGTCCATTTATCGTCGCCGAGCAAATCGGCGCGCGATGTTTTTATCTCCACGATCGTTACCAAACCTTTGGGACACAAGCCCATCAGGTCGGCACGGCGGTTGTTGCCGAGCGCGACCTCAGGAACGGCGAGGCAATCTTGGCGGGCGAGCATACGCGTCGTACCGCGGACGACATCGACAGCTACGAGACGACCGGCTGCAGTTGGTTGAACCAGCACCTCCATTGTTCCAACTTAGAACAAGGCGGGAACGATGCAAGGGAGTCAGCGGTAAAAGACATGATTGCCGATTGCGCCCACGCGCGCCATGCGCCAGCCGGGTGCCACCCGGCGTGCATGGAAATAAAGCGCGTCATCAGTCTTGGATACCCACAAGTCGTCCTGCGCAATTTTGGCAATGGCAACCGCAGTCCGCCAGTTGCTACTGACGTGAGAAATCGCTGGCATCGATCCGCCACGCACGAACGAGAACTGACCGCGCTGGAAAACGACACCGCACGCCGTCGAAGCAAAACGCCCCGACTGCGCCCGATTCAGAATAACGCGTGCTACGGCGAGTTGACCGTCGAGCGGTTCGCCCTTGGATTCGAAATAAATCGCGCCGGCTAGACAATTCTGTTCGCGATCGGCCGCTTCGGTTGCGGCATATTGATGAACCAGCGCGGCAAGCGATTCGGCGCGCGGTTCGGAGGGTGTGACCGTCGTCGTTTCGTCTACGGCCTGCGGCTGGACATCTTGGAGCAACGGGACCGAAACGGGCGAGGACGGAAGAGATTCCGTCGCAACTGCCGGGACAGCATAAGTGGTAGGCGTTGCCGCCAACATTTCGCCCGAAGCACCAGCGGCACCCAAAGCCAGGGTCGCAAGGCCTGCGACCCGAAGAAAATCGAACATTAACAATCTGCATCATGCGGCGAGGCGACCAACAAGCCGGGCGACAATAAAAATGCCCCGGTCGACCTTTCCGACTGCGATCGGCGTGTTCCCGTCCACGTACATTATGGAGCAGCAGAACACGGCAGCGCGTTGTTACTAAAATTCGCCTAAATTGTTGCGTTGCACAAAGTCAACTACCGTCAATCACTTCGGCGGCGAAGCGTTGCGCATTCGCGATGTCCAGTTCAACGATCCATAAATCAGGGTCTCGTTGACCGCGGCGCGTCTGCCACGCCTCAACTTCGGCAGAGTCTGCGCCTGGCGCAGGACCGACAGCAAACCATTCGTAGCTGCCACTTGCACCGAGCAACCGCTCTCGAAACGCCGTTCGAATGCCTCTTTCGAGGCAGATCAACAGAATCGAACCCGCCGTCGGATCACCTCTTGCAACAACGACGGCGTTGCCGCCCTCAGTACTCACCCGCCGCAGCAGCGCAGATACCAGCATCGCGCTGGTGAGGCGAAGCGTCATGATCTTGCGTAGCCAGGCAACGTCGACAGGGCAATCTGCGACCGCATAAACGTGCCGGTTCCGCGTGCTGCTTCCTCGCCATTGGCATCAATCAGTCGTGCCTCAGCGATGAAAACCCGACGCCGCCCGCTGAGCCATCGCCCCTCAGCAAAGACGGGTCCGCTTTTCAGGGGTTTGGTAAATAACAAATTGAACGCGGTCGTCAGAAGAAAACGATCAGTGACCAAACTGTTGACCGCGTAAAATGCGGCATCATCAAGCATCTTGAAATAGGCCGTGCCGTGAACCGCGCCCCCTGCGTGATAGACCGACTCGCCAACCTCAAACCGGATTGTCGCCAGCCCTTCCCCCGTGATGTCGAGCGTAGAGGGAAACAGACGGTTGATAGGGGCGGCACGATACAGCGATTCGAGCGCACGATGATGGGCCGCTGCCCCAAGCGTTACCGAATCAGGCAGCATCCCGTGCTTCGCCGCCTTCGAAGAGTACCGCCAGTGCGTCGTCTGACGCAGCACCGCGGAGTTTGGCGACAAAGGCCCGATCGCGCAACGCACGACTGACCTGGGCCAATGCCTTCAAGTGATCCGCGCCGGCGTCGACCGGCGACAGGAGCATGAACACCAAGTCTACTGGCATGTCGTCAACTGCGGCAAAATCGATTGGCTGAGCGAGCTGGGCAAAAACAGCAACGACACCGGCGATACCGTCAATCTTCCCATGCGGAATTGCAACGCCGCCGCCAAAACCGGTTGAGCCGAGTCGCTCTCGCTCAGCCAATCGTTCGATGACCTTGAGCTGGTCGATATCGTAAATGCGCTCGGCCACAGCACCGAGTGCTTGGAACAAAGGCTTTTTTCCCGAAACAAGCAAAGCAGCTACCATCGCGCCGGGGGCGAAGAATTGTGACAATTCGGTCATTGTTGATCCGGATAAAGACGTATCGTTGCGCCCTTTTTCGCAGAATGATCAGTTACGCAAGGGCTCCACCCAGCCGATTGTCCCGTCACCCCGTCGATAGACCATGTTAAATGCTCCGGTTCCTGCGTTTTTGAACAACAAAGCGTTCGTGTTGCGCAGATCGAGCATCATCACGGCGTCCGACACGCTGGCATCGGGAACATCGACACGGGTTTCGGCAACAACAGCCGGGTGATCCGATGCAGCGTGGTCGGTATCCTCCGCTTCAAACACGGTATAACGCGCGTTGTCGAAAACGGCCTGAGACATCGTGTCACCAGCGGGAACAGAGGGCCCGTTATGGTCTTTGAGTCGTCGCGCATAGCGGCGTAACTGACGCTCGATCTTTTCGGCGGCCGCATCGAAAGCGGGATGTGCTTCCATCGCAGTGCCGCTCCCCTTCAGAATGACCCCGTGCATGACGTGCGCGACAATATCGCATGAAAAACCGTTGTCATGTGGCCCTTTACCCAACGTTACGTTCGCACCGATTGCTCGAGCAAAATATTTATTTGCAATGCCCTGCATGCGCGTGTCGACATGTGTCCGCAACGCGGCGCCGGTGGCAACCTGATGTCCCGAAACGCGAATCTCCATGCGACTTCTCCTTCTTACAAAACAGGGGCGCCGGTCCCGGACGAAACGACGTCCCAATCATCACCAGATGCCCACAAGGGATCAGTGAGCATGGCTACAAACGCACGATGACGCGCAATGTCTCCGTCGGACGGTAGGTGGGGACGCGGACGGCGAACAGAAACGGGCGACAGCGAGACTGAAGCGGCGGCGGCTTGTCGGATCGGTTCGGGGCCGACCATGTCGAGCCCGATTTGTCGGCCGCCCGTCAGCTCGATGTAAACCTGAGATAACAACTGTGCGTCAAGCAGCGCACCGTGCTGGACCCGGTGGCTGCGGTCGACGCCATAACGATTGCAAAGTGCGTCGAGGCTGTGCTTGGCACCCGGATGCCGGGTTTTAGAAATCGCGAGTGTGTCGACAATGCGCGAACGGTTGATGTGTAACCGCCCGCATGCCGCAAGCTCAGCGTTCAGAAAACCATAATCAAACATCGCATTGTGCGCGACCAGCGGAGAATCCTCGATGAAATCGAGCAAGTCTTCAACCAGGTCTTCAAACAGCGGCTTGTCGGTAAGAAAGGCGTCGCTCAGTCCGTGGATTTGTTCGGCAATGCTGGGCATCGCCATTTGCGGATTGAAATAGGCGTGAAACGTGCGACCTGTTTCGCATCGATTAACCAGCTCGATGCAGCCAATCTCGACGATGCGGTCTCCCTGCGAGGGGTCGAGGCCAGTGGTCTCGGTATCGAACACGATTTCGCGCATTGGATAATTACTATCGGCCTTCGGCGTTCAAGATACAAGCAATGACCTCGGCCACGCGAGTGCGGGTAGCGGTCAGGGAAACCGCAGTGTCGACCACGAAATCAGCTCGCGCTCGTTTTTCGATGTCGGGCAATTGTCGGGCGATAATCGCTTCGAATTTTTCGGGTGTCATTCCGGGGCGCGCGAGGACTCGGGCTCGTTGAATTTCTGGCGGTGCCGACACAACAATGATCGTATCGACGCCACTCTCGCCACGCTTTTCGAAGAACAGAGGAATGTCGAACACGACAAGCGGCGCGTCGCAATGCGCCGCGAGGAAAGTCATCCGCTCCTCAGCCACCGCAGGATGCACGATTGCTTCGAGCTGCGACATCGCTGAATCGTCGGTGAGCACGCGTGTCCCCAATTTCTGTCGATCGACGCCATCTGCCGTCGTCGTTCCCGGAAATTGAGCCTCGATAGCCGAAACGAGGCGGCCGTTGCGGCCCTGCAAAACATGCACCGCAGCATCGGCGTCGAATACCGGCACGCCCAAATCGCGCAACATCGCCGCGACGGTGGATTTACCCATGCCAATCGAGCCGGTCAGGCAAGCCAGAGTCGGTGAAACCCCCTTCATGACATCAATAACATCCGTAGCTCATCATCGACATCATCGTCACGCGGCGGTTCGGCCCCGAAAAACAGTTCGAAAGCAAGTGCAGCCTGTCCGATCAGCATCTCGAGACCGTCGACCGTCTCTAGTCTGCGCGCGGCTGCCGCTGCGAGCAACCGGGTCACAACAGGGGCATAAACCAAGTCATACACAACGGCCTCATCCGGTAGCGGCGACAGGTCGAGTTCGAGCGGCGGTTGCCCTGCCATGCCGAGCTGAGTGGCCTGTACAAGCAACACGACAGGCGGCAGCGGGCCGCTCAGCGCCTGCACATTCCCCCTCAACCCAAATCGCGCGAGCATCGCTGCCCCTTTCAATGGGTTCCGCGCGATTAAAGTAACCGGGCCGACGCCAACGCGAGAAAGCGCAAACAACACGGCATGCGCCGCGCCCCCCGTGCCGATGACCGCAACTGGTTTTCCGTTCAAAGGGAGCTCAGCAATCGGCGCGAAGAAGCCGCCTGGATCGGTATTGGTACCAGTCAATTCACCTGAGGGATCACGCAGAACCGTATTCATCGCGCCAATCGTGTCGCGGACTTTGCCCGGGTCACCCACATGATCCATGATCGCGATTTTGTGGGGAATTGTGATGTTACAGCCTCGCCAGGCGGGATCCGTCCGTCGATTGGAAACATACGCCCCGACGTCGTCCGCTGCGATTCGCATCGCGCGATAGTCGCCCGCCAGTCCGAGCCGCTCGAGCCAGAATTTGTGAATCGCCGGTGACTTGGAATGGCCTATTGGATCGCCGATCACCTCTGCATAGGGGGCAGTCATGACGCCAAAACGCGGCGTACTCTGAGCCAGTCGAGCAAGGGTAACAGCGGCAGCCCCAGAACGGTGAAATGGTTGCCTTCGACCCGGGAAAACAGTTGTACCCCGCGCTCTTCGATGCGGTACCCACCGACACAACCGGCAACACTTTCGCCTTCCGCTGCAATATAGTCGGTGATGAAGTCTTCGCTGAGCATTCGCATCGTCATTTTCGCCCGCTCGACGTGTCGCCAGATCGGTCGGCCGTTTTCAGCCAC
>JAYVVA010000162.1:0-8122 GCA_043787435.1 Sphingomonadales bacterium
GCGATGCCTGGAACAAACTGATCGCCGAAACAGGCCGCATCAGGTCAATCGGATATCGCGACTGGGCTCACCAGTCATGATCACCAAGACTTGGTATGACATACAACATCACCGCTTCGCGGATCAGTTCAGGTGCCGAGCGGAAATACCGAAACGGACTGGCGGGCTTTGCCGTCGATCTGCGGCTCATACCCGCAAATCACTAGTAACAGACCCGACCTGCCACATCCCTTTGACAAAACCGTTTCAATCCATCGCCCACGGCGACGGCATGGGGAGCGGGGATACCGCGGATTTGGCCTACGTGGCGATCGGGCTGTCAGCTGACGTCGGCGGGGTAGTCTACGTCAAAAACCGATCCCGGCTCCTCCGTATCGATCAACACTGCATCCGACAGACGCTGAAGCATCGATCGCGCGCCTTGATCACCACGAAGGCCATCAAGTGCGTCGAACACACTTCGCCCAAACGCGACCGGATGGGCGGGCTGTCCTTGATAAAGGGGGAGAGCTGCTGAGCCACTGCTCAAGCTCTCGAGGAGCTGTGCTGCCAAGGCTGCGCTGACCAATGGCATGTCTCCCAGAAAAACAACGACCCGCGCAGCATCGGGAGGTAGCGCTTTCAGGCCGATCAGCAACGACGAAGCCAATCCCGACGGCCAGTCTTGATTGACGACCAACCGAAGGCGGCCTTCACCCATGTCGTGCAGCACGACGGCAATCTCGTCGGCCGATGAGCCCAGGACGGCAACTACGCCCCGGACCGGCGAGGCGAGCGCGACGCCAACCGCCGCCCGAACGAGGGGCTCGCCTTTCCAATTCGCCAACATCTTGGTTGCGCCGAAACGGCTGGATCCGCCTGCGGCCAGCACCAGGGCGTAAGCTGCCCCATGGGGGTCGAGATCGTCAATGACCCCGTTTGCCTCGACGGCATCAGGCAGACCCATTGTTGGCTTTGCGGATGATTTCGGCGATAACCGCGATCGCTACTTCGCGTGGCGACCGCGCGCCAAGGTTTATTCCGATCGGCGCATGGAGACGCCGCACACTCGACGGCGTGAAGCCGACCATTTCGAGCCTCGCAAGACGACTGGGTAACCGCCGCCGCGCGCCTAGAATGCCGATGTATCCTGCCTGCGACCGCAACGAAGCGGACAGCGCATCATGGTCGAGGTCGTCGGCATGCGTGGCAATCGCAACCGCGGTGTGTTTGTCGGGCGGCATATCTTCGAACAGCACCGCGATCGCAGCCCTCGTATAGCCAACGCCAATTGGCGGTGCGGTTTCATAGCCCAACGGCGACGCCAGCGTGACATCCCAGTCGAGCTGTCGCCCGCACGCGGCTATCGCAAGGGCAAAGGCATCCGACCCGATGACAATCAGCCGTTGCTGCGGATCAAACCTGCGCTCGACCCGCCATTCTGTGAAGCCTGTGGCCGCACGTCCACTGTCGCTCACCGCAACGCAGGCGCGTCGCACGCCGTTGCTGCACCAGATCGCTGCAGTCCGCGCCGCAGCATAGGCAGACAGTTTTGCAAGTGCAGGGTCATCAGGGAATACGGGTTCGACAAAGATATCGAGGCGCCCGCCGCACGGAAGTCGCATGTCGATAAAAGGGCTTCCCTCGCCGTAGACGAGGGCACGTGGCTTGCGCTCTGCGAGGACCGCGCGTCCATGTACGGCAACATCTGCTTCGATGCATCCTCCCGAAAGATAGCCGAACATGTGCGTGTCGGTGACGAGCAATTGCGCGCCGACCGGCCGAGGGCCGCCACGTGTCGCTGTGATCGTCGCGAGTGCAAACGGCGTATCGATCGCTGCACATTCGAACATCCGCGGCCGTACGTCGTCCTCAAGGCCGGACAGGTTCCAGTCAGCCGACATGATTGCTGCAGGCTGGTCGCCTCATCGCCAGCGAGTCCGGATAATCGGCTTCCATCTGAGTCGGGCCGCCGATCGCCTAGACCGTCGTGATCGGCAATTGCCGAATGCGCTTGCCGCTCGCCGCGAACACCGCGTTGGCAAGCGCAGGTGCAGCGGGCGGGAGGCCGGGTTCGCCGATGCCGCCCATCGTCGCGCCGCTTTCGATGAAATGAACATCAATGCTCGCCGGCGCTTCGGCCATCTTCAATATCGGGTAGTCGGGGAAGCTTTTTTGCATCACCGCGCCCTTGTCCAACGTGACGGCCTCGCCCATCGCGGTCGATAGGCCCATGGTAATCCCGCCCTGAATCTGGTTCTCGGCGTTCAGAGGGTTCACCGTCGTGCCACAATCGACGACCGCGAATACACGGTGGATCTTCGGGCGACCATCGGCGCCGATCGAGACTTCGACAACTTCGCCGACAATGGTCTTGAACGATTCGACGATCGCGATCCCCCGTCCGACGCCCGCCGGCAAGGGCGTCCCCCAGCCCGAACGCTGCGCGACTTCGTTGAGGACGGCAAGATGGCGCGATCCGGGTTTGAGGTGCTTGCGGCGAAATTCGACGGGGTCGACATCGGCTGCGTGCGCGAGCTCGTCCATGAAGCTTTCGTTGTAAAAGCCCTGCTGGGTGCTGTTGACTGAGCGCCAGCTACCCGTTGTCTGGTTCGAGACATGCTTGAACAGGCGGCGCGATGCAGCGGGCAGATCGTAAATGAATGTAGTTTCGCTTTCGCTGCTTTCTGGTTGGGCATGGTCGTTGCGAAACGCCACGATCTTGCCATCTGTTCCAATCGCGCCAGTCAGGTGTGCCGAGCATTGCGGGCGATACGCCCCCTGCGACACGTCTTCTTCACGGCTCCAGATCAACTTGACCGGATGGGGAAGCTGCATGGCGAGCTTAGTCACCTGCTCGACGATCTCGACATACATCGGCAGCCGCCTTCCAAAGCTGCCGCCGCTGGCCATCGGGTGAAACGTGACGTCGCTCGCCGACAGCCCCGAAAAGCCGACTGCCGCCATCTTGGTCGCCAGTGGATCCTGAAGGCCACCCCAGATGTCTAGCTTGCCATCCTTGTGGTACGCCGTAAGTGCAAACGGCTCCATCATTGCGTGATGGAGAAAGGGCACGTGGTAGTCGGCCCCGACAAGTTTCGCGCCTGCCGTTTTCATTCCAGCTTCGACATCGCCCGAGCCGGATGTGCTGTCAGGCTTGCCAGCCTTTCGGAGCGAGTCATGTGCGGCAAAAATCGACGCCGAGGACAGCGCACCATGGCCGCCGTCGCTGAATTTCGGCGACAGCGCGCGCAGCCCCTGAATGGCCTGCCAATAACCTGTGGCGACGACGGCCACGGCCTTGTCGAGCTTGATGACCTGTTCAACACCCTTGACCGCCATTGCGGGCGCCGGATCGACAGAGACAAGCGCACCGCCACGAACCGGCGCTGCCATTACAGTTGCCACGCGCATGTTGGGTAAGGTAACGTCAATGCCGTACTGTAACTTGCCATTCACCTTGTCGGGAATGTCGAGACGCGGTGTCGGCTTGCCGATAAGCTTGTAGTCTTTGCGATCCTTCAGCGGCGGCGCGGAACTAAGCGAGCGCTCTGCCGCCTCGGCGGCAAGTTCGCCATAGCGCAGTGTCTTGCCCGACTTGGCGTGCATCACCTTGCTATTGGTTGTCGTAAGCTCGCGTTGCGGAACGCCAAGCCGTTTTGCGGCGGTTTCCAGCAGCGCGAGCCGGGTCGCCGCGCCGACGATCTGCATCGTGTTCTGCCCGGTATAGCGCATCGCTGACGAACCGCCGGTGATCTGCAGCGGCAGCGACCGCGCGACGAAGGACAGCAGCGACGTCGGCAGCGCGTCAATCACGCCCGGATAGCCCGACATCTCACCCAGAAATCCGCGTCCCAGAGCTGTATTGGCAAAGCCAAGCTCGGCAGGTGCCGCGACGACAGTTACTTTGGTCCAGTCGGCATCGAGTTCTTCGGCAAGCATTTGCCCAAGCCCGGTGTTCGATCCCTGTCCGACATCGGCATGAGGTGAGTAGACAGTGATTGCGTCGTTTTCGGCAATACTGAGCCAGGCGGACGCGGCTCCCTTGTTCTTGCCCGCGATCTGCCCAATTGCGTGGGCCCCCGCCGAGCTGTCCGCCCATTTGATGGCGAAGATGCCCCCGCCAACGACGGCGGCGCCACCGATCAGAAATGCGCGGCGCTTGATCCCCATCTCACTGACCTCCGGCGACGCTGTGGATCGCCGCGCGAATTCGGGTGTAGGTGCCGCAACGACAGATGTTGGTCATCGCCTCATCGATGTCGGTGTCGCTCGGTGCGGGCTTGGTCTTGAGCAGTGCGGCCGCCGCCATGATCTGGCCCGATTGGCAATAGCCGCATTGTGGCACCTGATGTTCGATCCATGCGGTCTGCAATGGATGAAGTCTGCCATCGGCGCCGGCAAGGCCTTCGATTGTTGTCACGGTTTTTCCGCCGATGTCGCGGACCGGTACGGAACACGACCGCACAACGTGGCCATCGACATGGACACTGCACGCCCCGCATGCGGCAATACCGCAGCCGAATTTCGTGCCGGTCAAACCAAGCTCTTCGCGCAGCGCCCAGAGCAGGGGTGTATCGGGCTCCGCGGCGATCGATACCGCCCTTCCGTTCACATTTGCCTCTATCGCCATGCTGACCGCTCCAGTTTACCCCTTGCCTTGGGCAACGCCTACATCAGATGGGTCGCAAATGAAAACGGACCTGTTTCAAACCCGGTCCGTGATCTCCCAAGCGCCCATTGTGATCGGTATAAACCGGTTGAAGCTTCATTTTTGCAGCGATGCTCGAGGCTCGTGGTTTCAAGGTTTCTCCCCAAAATCGCCGTGGAGGCTACACCTGTCCGGAAGCCTCGTATCAGTCGGCAGACCCGGGTGGCCTGGTTTGAGAACTGTCAAATCGCGCTACAAGATCGTAGGCATCGGCGACGAAAATCTGCTGGACGCTCGTTATTTGCTCTTTGCCCCGCCACGTTCTGCGCTCGATCGAGAGGCAGGCACGCCCCTTTCTAATATCAAGCAATTTGCCTGTCCTGCTGTCTGCACTCATTGCTGAGATCCGCGTTTCCGCTTCCGTCCAGACAATATTGCGCAGCAGCCACGTTCCTGACGCCTCGACGTCGAGATTCGCCGTGACGATGTCTGGAACGGCGATGACACTGACAAGACGTCGCTCGAACGCCAGCGGAACGTTATTCGCGAGATGCAGACTCTTGATCTCGAGCAGCTTGCCACGCCCGGCAAGCGCCATCTCGTCGGCCCGTGCCTGGACCGGACTGCGCAGCGACCGGGCAAGCATCCGGTAGCCGTAATACTGCCCTCGCCGCGTTACTTCCTGCGCCAGATCGGGGACATCGAGGACCATCGAATGAAGGCGGGGCCGGGCAACGAACGTGCCTGCCCGCTTTCGCCGGTCGATGAGTCCAACGAGACAAAGCGCCGAAAGCGCCTTGTTTACTGTCATGCGCGAGCAGCCATGAGTCTGCATCAGTTCGGCTTCGATGGGCAGCCGGTCGCCGGGCACCAGCTCACCGCTCAGGATGCGGGCCTCGATCGAGCCTCTAATCCGTTCATGCAGCGCTGTCATTGGCTGAGCAGGTCGCTCAGCACCTTGCGATACCGGGCTTCTATAGCATCACGCGATTTGTGACGACCGCCGTTCACGAGCTTGTCGCCACGACGCCAAACACAGTCGACCGCGTCCTTTCCGGCTGCGAACACAAAGGCGTCCAATAACGCGCTGCCCTGCCGGCCGGTCAGCGAGACGTGGTTGGCGTCGAGACTGACGATGTCGGCCGCACTACCTACTGCCAAGCCTCCAGTTGTGGCCAAAGCCTGAGCGCCGCCAGCTACAGCAGCAGCATAGATCGCCTGTCCGGTCGACAGTCCAGTCCCGTGGGCGAGAACGTTGCGCGCTCTGCCGACCAGACGCTGGCCGTATTCGAGCAGCCGCAATTCCTCGGCAAGATCGATCCGCACATTCGAATCCGAGCCGATTCCGAACCGGCCACCCGCTCTTACAAACCTCGCCGCAGGGAATATTCCGTCGCCCAGATTAGCCTCGGTGATCGGGCATAATCCGACGACCGCGCCGCTTCGGGCCAGTGCCGATATTTCGCAATCATCAATGTGAGTGGCGTGGACCAGACACCAGCGGCCGTCGACCGCCACGTTGTCGAGCAGCCACTGCACGGGCGTTGCACCGCTCCAAGCGTGGCAATCTTCCACCTCCTGAATTTGTTCGGCGATGTGAATATGGATCGGGTTGCGTCCCGCGAGTTGTTCGATTTGGCGCAGTTCAGCGGGCGTTACGGCGCGCAAACTGTGCGGTGCGACGCCGACAATGGCATCGGGAAGCTGGCGGGCGCTGGCGCGGGTCTGTTCAACAAGCCGCGCAAAACTGTCGACCGTATTGACAAACCGGCGCTGGGCATCGCCAGGGGGGGTGCCGCCAAAGTCGCCATGCGCATAAAACACCGGCACGAGAGTGAGCCCGATCCCGGTTTCAGCGACGGCGTCGATGAGGGCGACCGCCATTTCGGCCACGTCGCGAAAAGCGCAACCGTCGCGCTCGTGGTGAAGATAGTGGAACTCGCCGACGCGTGTAAAACCACTTTCTACCATTTCAACATAGCCGAGAGCTGCAATGGCGCGAAGTTGGTCGGGGCTAATCCGGTCAACAAAGCGATACATCGCTTCGCGCCAGGTCCAGAAACTGTCGACTTCCGGTCCACCACGCTCCGCGAGCCCCGCCATTCCGCGCTGAAACGCATGACTGTGGATGTTCGGGACGCCGGGCAGGCCGATCGCATGCGAGTCTGCACCCGCAGGGGCGGGCACGTTAGTGACGATGTCGGTAATCAAGCCATTGCTGATCGTCAGACAAACGCTTTGGCCCCAATCTTTAGAGAGCAGTGCCTGCGCGAAATAAAGCTTTTTGCCAGACCCGCCATCGCCCCGCACAATTTGCCTCCAGTTCACTTATGTCTATACATTAATGGCGCCGTCATGCAATGAACTGGCTGACGATGGAGGCGACGATGCGCTGCGACACCTTGTGGACCAATGCGCGACTTGCAACGATGGTTAGCGCCGGAGCAGGCGCGAAAGTCAATGCCATCGAGGGCGGCATGATCGCCGCCACACAGGGGCGCATCGTCTTTGCGGGACCAATCACCGATGCCGCCAGCTTTGACGCGGACCACACCGTCAACTGCGATGGCCGCTGGATTACGCCGGGTCTCATCGACTGCCACACGCATCTTGTTCATGGTGGCGATCGCGCGGCCGAATTCGAACTGCGGCTCACGGGCGCAAGCTATGAGGAAATAGCAAGGGCAGGGGGCGGTATTGTCTCGACGATGGAAGCGACGCGCGCGGCCGACGAGGGCGAACTCGTGCGGACCGCACTGTCGCGTCTCGATGCGTTGATTGCAGAGGGGGTGACGACAGTCGAGATCAAGTCGGGCTATGGTCTGACCCAGGTCGATGAGATCAAGATGTTGCGCGCTGCCCGCAAGCTGGGTTTGGAACGGCCGGTCAGGATCGCAACGACGTTTCTTGGGGCGCATGCGCTGCCACCCGAATTCACGAGCGATTCCGATGCCTATATCAATCTTGTCTGCGAGCGGATGATCCCGGCCGTTGCACGGGCGGGGCTGGCCGACGCGGTCGATGCGTTTTGCGAAGGAATCGGCTTTTCGATTGCCCAGACGCGGCGTGTATTCGAGGCGTCCGCGTCCAATGGTCTTAGGGTCAAGCTCCACGCCGAACAATTGTCCAACCTCCATGGCACAGCGCTTGCAGCGGAATTCGGTGCCCTGTCGGCCGACCATCTCGAATATCTCGATGAGGAAGGCATTTGCGCAATGGCCGCTGCGGGAACCGTTGCCACGCTTTTGCCCGGAGCCTATTATTTCGTGCGCGAAACCCGCAAGCCACCGATTGCAGGGTTGCGCCGGGCCGGCGTTCCGATGGCGCTGGCGACCGATTGCAATCCCGGAACATCGCCGCTGACGTCGCTGCTGCTCGCCATGAACATGGCGGCTACACTGTTCGACATGACAGTCGATGAATGTCTGGCTGGGGTTACGCGCAATGCGGCGCTCGCGCTCGGTCTTGGCCGCGAGACCGGGACTCTCGAAG
>JAYVVA010000163.1:0-8000 GCA_043787435.1 Sphingomonadales bacterium
ACGCCCAGCGACAGGTCGAGGCCCTTCAGCGGCGTCGCCGAAAATTCCGCCTCGCCGCCATAGATGAGCGCTGCCGAGGCGTTGGTGAACAGCTGGACGGTCAATTCGCCGCGCTGGATCGCTGTATAGACCTGTAAATCCTTGTAGTCATAATAGAAGGCTGAGAAATTGGCGCGCAGCCGGCGATCGAAAAATTCAGTCTTGGCGCCGACTTCATAAGCGTTGACCTTTTCATCGCGATACGGTCCCAGATCGGCGGGATCGGTGGTCTGGCCGCTGAAGAATCCGCCGCTTTTCGTGCCGCGATTATAGCTGGCATAGAGCAGCAGGTCGGTGGTCGCCTTGTATTGCAGGCCCAGCCGTCCCGACAGCGACTTAAAGCTTTTTGACTGGTCGAAGGTGAAAAGCGGGATTGCGCCATTTTCGGCATTGCTGAAATAATGAAACGCCTTGTCATCGATGGCGTAGCGCAGGCCGAGCGTCAGCGTTAGTTTTTCGGTCAGGTCGTAATCGGCCTGGCTGAAGACCGCATAGCTGCGGGTCTTCTGCGTCAACGGCCAGCCGAACAGCGCGATGCTGTTGGCAGGATCGGCGCCGCTTGGGTTTTCTGGGGTTGGATTGCGCAGCGCCCGCAGGATGTCATATTGCGAATTGTTGTTGAGGTCGTCGTACGAATAAAAGGCGCCGACGACATAACGCAACCCGGTCTTGTTGTTTGACTGCAATCGGAATTCCTGGCTGGTGGTCTTTTGCCGGGCGATATAGCTCGACGTGATGATCGGCAGCGGGTTGGCGTCGGTTTCTTCTTGGTCATTGCGATCGGCGTGCTGGTAGCCTGTGACCGAAACGAGACTGACCGGGCCGAGGTCCCAGGTCAGAGTATTGGCGACGCTCCACAATTTGACGATATCGCGACCGAGGAACTGATAGTCGCCTTGGTAAAGGTTCTTGCTGGTATTGGCATAACTGAGGACGTTGCTGCACTGGCCGGACGTGTAAAATCCCGGCGCGCACAGGCCGTCGGGGCCGGTGGCGGCAGCCGTATTCGGTTGCAGTGAGCGGTTGTAGGCGAGGATCGAACCGCCGTGTGACTGGTTTACGCTGACCGTTAGGTCGTCGGTGACAGTCTCGGTCGGGGTCCAGCGCAGCGCACCGCGCAATGCCCAGCGATTTGTGTTGTTGCCAGTCTGGCCGGTTGTACGATCGAGCGTATAGCCGTCGTTTTTCGAGAACAGCCCTGAAATCCTTGCATCGAGCTTGCCCGGCACGATCGGGCCGCCGACGCCGCCCTGGAGATCGATCGAATTGAAGCGGCCATATTCGGCGGCGCCGTCGATCGACAGTTCGTCGGTCGGCTTTTTGGTCGTGACGTTGATGGCGCCACCGGTGGTGTTACGGCCATATAACGTGCCTTGTGGCCCGCGCAGCACCTCGACCTGCTGGAGGTCGTAGAAGCTTGCCAGCTGCGCCAGTGGCGAACTGACATAGATGCCATCGACATAGATGCCGACAGCGCTAGCGGTCGACGGGTTGAAGTCGTTGACGCCGACCCCGCGGATGAAGATGCGCGGATTGGCGGCATTGTCGTCAGTCTTGATCTGCAGGCCCGGTGCGATGCCTGACAGCCCGAGCAGATTGCCGACACCCTTGTTGCGCAATGTCTCGGCGGTCAGCGCGGTAATGGCGATCGGTACGTCCTGGAGGTTTTCGCTACGTTTTTGTGCGGTGACGACGATTTCCTGGACGGTGTTGTCCGGAGCGACCGCCTGTGCCAGCACCGGCCCCGCCAGTGCCGATGATACCAAAGCAGCAAGACCAATGCGACTAGACCTGCTCATGAATTTGCCCCCGTTACAAGCCCCTAAAAGTAAAGTAGCTTTTACTACTCTTGGTGCAAGTCCAAAATGTCGCAGGGCACCGTCAAGGTTGTGGATCGACGTCGAAAGCTGAACCCCCATCACCGATCTGATAAGTAACTGACAAAATCGAAGAAAAAAATCATCGCGAGGGGTCCCAAGCAGTGTCAATTTTTAGATTTGCTAGCGCCCATAAAACGCGTGAGACCAATGTTTTGGCGGACCTTTGAAGAGTCCAGCGTCTGTTTCGCGGCGAGATTCCGCTCGATTGGACAGGGCAGCGAACAGGGTTTGGCTTCCCTGATAGATCGAATTTATTCCCTGATGCGTTGCGCAAGGAGCTTGCAAAATGCCATTTCTCAAAAGACTGGAAGCGCACTAGTTTTCGATCTGCGGTCGAGCCAGGCGAATGCCACCGCGGTAGTAATTTTCTCCAAGTCCCTGATGTTTCGCTGTTAGCAGGGAAACGGACCGAAGCGCAGACGTGCAAAGACGCGGCTCCATTCACCGGCAATATGGATGTAAAGATCGAGAGAGTTTGGGCCGCCTATGGCGGTTTGGTGCGGAATAGCCGCCGCTTGTGCGAGGCTTGTGTTGCCGCCCGGTTAGAAGAGATAAATTGTGAAAATTGTTGGCGGTGCTGTCAGTCTTGTGCGAACTCTTCTCCTCACGATGACGATTGTCTTTGATCTTGGCGGCTCAGGCGGCGATCTGGCGCCACTCGGCGAGCGCCGCTGAGCGGCGTTCTTTGTAGGTCTGGCGATCGATGATGTGGCGTTTGAGGTTGAAATGATTGTGGAGATTGGCGTGGACCAAGGCGAACTTTTGTAATGTCTTCATTCGCCTGAACCGGAGCATCGCGCGCTCCCTTCTTCGGAAGGGAAGATGACTGTTTTCGGCCCGGTTGTTCGCCCATCGGCCTATCTCGCGACGATCGACATTTCCCAGCTCGCGCATGGCTGCGGTGTGGGATTTGAGCCCGTAGATGGTGATCGCCTCGGCACGACCGTGCCGCTTCAGCGCCTTCTTCATGAAGGTGAGCACCGCTGATTTGTCTCGCTTTTTGGCAACGTAGCTCTCGAGGATTTCGCCTTCGTGATCGACGGCCCGCCAGAGATAAACCATCTCGCCATTCAGCTTCACGTACATTTCATCCAGGTGCTATCTCCAATGGCGAAACCCACGCATCCGGCTGATGCGCTGCCGCCGAATGTCGCCAGCGAACATTGGCCCAAACCGGTTCCACCACATCCGCACGGTTTCATGATACAGGTCGACGCCGCGTTCGAAAAGCAGATCCTCCACATTCCGCAACGACAGCGGAAACCGCACGTACAGCAACACCACTTCGCGGATCAGTTCGGGTGCCGAATGGAAATACCGAAACTAACTGGCGGGCTTCGCCCTCGATCTGCGGCTCGTCTGCGCCGGATATCACCACCCCGCTCGGCCTGCCACATCCCTTTGACAGAACCTGTGGAAACGATCAGCTTACTTCGGTGCGAAGCTGCTCAGCTTCATCCATCCTTCAAGAGTTCGGACAAGGTCGGGATCGCCCGTGAATGTGATGTGCCCGGCCGCGACCTCATCATCCATTTTTGACATCCCCATCCACGCTGATGTCATGGCCTTGAGGCCCGCCGTTACGTACAGATCGACGTCAAAGCCAGGGTCGATGGAACACAGGTCCGCACCAGCGGATGGAGACACGATCAGCCAGTAGTGCCGTTTTTCTTTCGACAGCTCGGGATAGGTAAACTCGACTACGACACGGCGCGCCGGGAGCGGGTTCGGATTAATCTTTCGCCGCATATTCCACATTAAGAGTTGGGCATCGAGGTTGGCGAGGGCACATTGATGATCAACCCAACGCATCGACCACTCACCCAGTGAACGCAGAACCGGCTCAAGGTCATGGCCTGCCTCGGTTAGCCGGTATTCCGTTCCCCGGGCCGTGTCGGCTCGCCGAACAACCCCACTGGTTTCTAATTCTTTGAGGCGTTTAGAGAGCAGAGCGGGAGACATTCGCGGCACGCCTCGTCTTATCTCGTTAAAGCGAGTTGACCCGGAAAGCATTTCGCCAAGCAGGACCAAGGTCCATCGTGACGCGAGTATCTCCGAGGCCATCGCAATGGGGCAAAACTGGCCGTAGCTCCTTTCTGTCATGCGGACAGGCTCTTCCGCTTGCGCGGCCCGGTCAACTACAGAATCTATACCGGCAATGATTCAGATGAAGAACTAGGCGACAGCCCTCCGATGGCAGACGTAAAGCAGGCGGCGCCGTGAAGGTTGTCGTTGAGCGAAGGAATTTAAATATGCCACTCGTCGATATCCAGGTAATCAAAAATGTATTTACGCCCGAGCAAAAGGGCAAGCTCATTGAAAAAGTTACCGATGCGATGATCTCGGTCGAGGGGGAGGCGATGCGGGGCGTGACCTGGGTGCGTATTCACGAAGTCGAGGAAGGCCACTGGGCAATCGGTGGAACTCGTCTCTCGGCCGCGGACGTCCACAGAATGGCTCAAGGGTGAAATGCCAGCCTCCGCGTCCGCTTTGAAGAGCAAATGACACCGAAGCGGATTGGAGGGCTTTAATCGCTTCGGTAGGACAAGCGCGGCTCCAGGCCGTCTGCCGCGATCGGAGTGATGGACGAGCGCCATGAACCAACCACCGTGAACCGTTTCATAATTCAGACGCTCGAGCTCACAATCGACACCCGACCAGATGAGCTCGATGTGCGAGGCGAGCGAGCAGGCGCCTGAAAGGTAATGAAGCTCAGCAGAGTTTTCCTTTCGTCTGGGCAGGTGGTCGCGCGATTTCCGGTTCTGAGCAACTTTTGGCGTCACGCTGGGGTCTCGGTTCGTGCGCGGTAAGGCATTTCCCACTCTAACTGGCGCAGGCCGCGCCAAGCGGCTGTCAGTCTTCTGCGAACCCGTCTCTGCCCGATTGAGATCGGTTTTTGATGTTTTCGATTTAGGCAGCGATTTGACGCCATCCGGCAAGCGCCGCTGAGCGGCGCTCTTTGAATGTTTTCCTGTCGACGAGATGGCGTTCCAGAATGAGATGGTTGTGGACGTTGGCGTGGACCGAGGCGAACTTTTGTAACGACTTCATTTGTCGAAATCTGAGCATCGCCCGTTCTCGTCGTCGGAACAGCAAGTCGCTGCTTTCCACTCTGTTGTTGGCCTAGCGGCCGATCTCTTGTTTGTGCGCATTGCCCAGCTGGCTCATTGCCGCACCATAAGATCGCAGCCCGTCGGAAGTGATCGCCTCCGGCGATTCGTAGCGTTTTAGCGCCTTTTTCATGAACGTCAGTGCCGCGGCTTTGTCCCGCGCTTTGGTAACAAAGCTCTCGAGAACTTCGCCCTCGTGATCTACGGCACACCACAGGTAGTGCATCTCACCTTTGATCTTCACGTAAACCTCGTCGAGATGCCATCGCCAGTGCCGAAAGCCGCGCATCGCACTCACCCGCTGACGCCGAATGTCCCCGGCAAACATCGGACCGAAGCGGTTCCACCAGAAGCGCACCGTCTCGTGGCAGATGTCGATGCCGCGCTCAAACAGCAGATCTTCGACGTTCCGCAGCGAAAGCGGAAACCGCACATACATCAGCACCACGAGGCGGATCACCACCGACGATGAATTGAAGCAGCGAAACGGGCTGGCGGTAAGAGCTCTGGATTTGCGGGGCATGGCGTCCCGCTAGCAGCCGCCCCGTTGGTCTGACACTGCCCCCATCTGCTGTGAATTCGCTCAGGGGCCCCGTCCACGTTCCCAGCGCTTGTCTTTTTGGGAATCCTTTATGGTGGCAAAGGGACAATTGCCGATTTTATATAATAAAGACAACGTATATTGGCGGAGCGGCAGGGATTCGAACCCTGGAGGAGCATTGCTACCCCTACTCACTTTCCAGGCGAGCGCCTTCGACCACTCGGCCACCGCTCCGCATGCACTGGAGCGGCGCCCATAGACGCGCGTTCAAGCGCGCGCAACCTTGTCTCAGCCGTAAGGCGTGGCATGGTGAAGGAATGAACAGGGTTTATTTAGCCATCTTCGCGTTGATACTCGTCGGCGCTTCCAACGTACCTCTCCCTAAACAGCCGCTCGCGTTGGCCCCCAGCGAGATCGTCGCTGCTGCGCCGGCTGCAGATTGGGTTGATATTGCCACGTCTGATTTGCTTGTGATGGACTTGGTAGCGGACCGCGACGGCGACAAACGTCGCGTGGTCATTCAGCTGATGCCCCCACCGTTTTCGCAGCGATGGATTGAAAACGTGCGCAAGCTGGCAGCGGCGCATTGGTGGAACGCGACCAGCATCAATCGCGTGCAGGATGATTATGTCGTGCAATGGGGCGATGCGACCGAAAAAAAGCCGTTGCCGCCAGGATTGGCGACGGTGCTTGAGAGTGACTACACCGTGAAACCGGCGGCCGAGCTTGAAATGGTTATCCACAGATCTCGCGAGAACGGCCTCGGCGCGCGGACAAAACCGCCCCGGCTGCGCAAGCCCATCGCCGGCTGGGGTGAGGACGCCCCGGCCCGCGATCCTTATGCGGATGACGTGTTGCACTGGCAGGGCTGGCAGCTGGCAACGTCGCCTGCGGTTCGGTCGGCCGGTGACAGCAAGCGCCGCGTCTGGCCCGTACATTGCTACGGAATGGTCGGGGTCGGGCGAAACCTGTCGCCCGATACCGGGTCGGGGGCTGAACTTTACACCGTCATCGGCCAAGCGCCGCGCCATCTCGATCGAAATATTGCGCTGGTCGGGCGAGTGATCTCCGGCATCGAGCAGCTGTCGAGCCTGCCGCGCGGGACAGGTGCGCTGGGTTTTTATGAAAAGCCCGAGCAGCGTGTAACGATCATGGCTATCCGGCTTGCGAGCGAATTGCCCGAAGCAGAGCGTCCGAGCTATCAGTATCTATCGACTGAAAGCGCCTCGTTCGCGAAATATGCCGACGCGCGTGCCAACCGGCGCGATGCTTTCTTCATTCTGCCAGCTGGCGGTGCGGACATTTGTAACATTCCCGTGCCGATCCGGAAAAAACCCTAGGAAGAGCATATCGATTTTGAGCGAAGCGCCTTTCCACGCCGCGTTGTTGCAGCGCTCTGCTGACCCCGCTACGCGCACCGGCAAGATGGAATATATCAGCACCCGCGGCAGCGCTCCAACGCTCGGATTTAAAGACGTAACACTGGCAGGACTTGCCAGTGATGGCGGGCTCTATGTGCCGCGCGAATGGCCGACGCTGAGCATCGAGGAAATTGCTGGTCTGCGCACTAAATCCTATGTCGAAACTGCAGTCACAGTCATGCGTCCGTTCGTCGCCGGGACGCTGAGCGACGATGAACTGCAAGGCTTGTGCACCGAAGCTTATGGCCGATTCGGCCATGATGCAGTGGTGCCGCTGGTGCAGCTCGATGCACAAAATTGGCTGCTCGAGCTGTTTCACGGCCCCACTTTGGCGTTCAAGGACGTTGCCCTGCAATTGCTGGGGCTGTTGTTCGAACGCTTCCTGGCAAACACAGACACAGTGTTGACCGTCATCGGGGCGACGTCGGGAGATACCGGTTCCGCGGCGATCGACGCCCTAGCGGGGCGTGAGCGGATAGAAGTGTTTATGCTCCACCCTGCGGGCCGTGTCTCCGACGTCCAGCGGCGTCAGATGACGACGGTCCTTGCCCCCAACATCCACAATATCGCCGTCGAGGGCGACTTCGACGACGCGCAGCGGATCGTAAAAGCGATGTTTGCCGACAGTGAGACGCGCGATCGCCTGAGTTTGGGGGCAGTGAACTCGATCAACTGGGCGCGGCTCATGGCGCAGGTGGTTTATTATTTCTACGCTGCCGTTCGGCTAGGCGCGCCCGAACGGGCGGTCGCCTTCTCGGTGCCTACTGGCAATTTCGGTGACGTGTTTGCAGGATATGTCGCGGCACGGATGGGGTTGCCGATCGCAAAACTGATCGTCGCGACCAACATCAACGATATACTTCACCGCGCGTTGTCGCGCGGGGACTACTCGTGCGGCACGGTGGAACCCACGGCCGCCCCGTCGATGGATATTCAGGTTTCGTCGAATTTCGAACGCCTGTTGTTTGACATCTCGGGTCGCGATGGTGCTGCGTTGCGCCGCATGATG
>JAYVVA010000164.1:0-4997 GCA_043787435.1 Sphingomonadales bacterium
GGTAAAGTCGGCCTAGATGGAAATTGCTTCGATCATCGGGCTCGCTTGCTTCATCGCCGCCTGTTTCCTCGCGGCGCTCACGGGCGCATTGTTTCGTCCCGGCGACTGGTATGAGCGACTGGAGAAGCCGTCCTGGCGGGCGCCGAACCGGCTTTTCGCCCCGGTGTGGACCGCCCTCTATCTGATGATTGCGGTTGCCGGGTGGCTGATCTGGCGGAAAGCCGGCTTCACGGGCGCCGGCTTGCCCTTGGCGGTGTACGCATTGCAGCTCATTCTCAACGCCGCGTGGTCACCGCTCTTCTTCGGCCTGCACCGCCCCGATCTCGGTTTCATCGATATCGTTCTGGTCTGGGTGTCCATCATCGCGACCATCGTGCTTTTCTACCCGATCCACGTGGTCGCCGCGTTGCTGCTCGTGCCCTATCTTGCGTGGGTTAGTTTCGCCACCGCGCTGAATTTCGCCGTGTGGCGTCTGAATTCGGTGGCGTCGCCGCAAGCATAACCGGGCGTCGACGATATCGTGCCATCGCCACCTCGCCGACTGCCCGATCGTCACCAGAAGCTGGCGCCCGGCGCTCCCTTGAAAGGGCCGGCGACATCGGAAGAGATCCACCCGCCATAAAAATTCCCGGGTTGCGGCGTCACGCGCTCGTCATCGACGAAGCAGCCGTCGAAAGGCCACGCGTAAAAGGCCACGTGATCGCGCAACGATCGGAAGGCCGAGCTCGGATCGGGATAGCTCCAGGCCACATCGCGCAGCGTCTCATCGCGCACGACGACATCGAAGTAGATCGCTTCGCCCTTCCACTCGCAGAAAGAGCGACGGCGCGACGGACGTAGCACCGACGGTGCGATATCAGCCGGAGGAAAGTAATAGGTGGGCGGATGGCTTGTTTCTAAAGTGCGTATGCCTGTCTGCGTGTTCGCGATGATGACATCGCGATGCACGATCTTGAGACGGCGTTGGCTTGGCTCAGCCACCGCCGGCCGCGGATAGGACCAGACACTTTCCTGTCCCGGACCGGTAGGATCGGGGATGACCTTCATGAAGAGGGCTCCTTCACTGACCCCGGCGATGTCATGAACCGAAGCCCACCGAGAGCAAGATCGCAGGAGAAGGGGCGACCAATGGCGACCACGCCGATCCGCCGCAAGCGATGCGTATCGAGCAGAACATCCGTGCGATGGGGAACAAAGTGGTCGAACGGCAGTTGAAGCGTCCTCCACTCCGCGTCGGCCGTGAAGCTTTGGCGATAAGATTGCCACGGCCTGGTCAGTGCGTCCGTCCGCAGATGAACGCCGTACTCCTCACCATTGCCGAATACATCGATCTCGATCCCGCTCCAGGCGCTGGCATCGAAGACCGCACCGTCAGGCGAGAGATCGAGGGCGATCTGAACAAAGCCGCCATTGTTCTCGAGGCTGACGTCGCCGCGCATGCGGATGGCGGCCCGGCCGGCGACTGCGGCGCGGACCATGGTCCCTTTTGAGACACCACCCATGACCTGGTCGGTGAGGAGCTGCCAGTTGCTCCCTATCGCGGCAATGGGTGGCTCACGGCTTAGATCGTCTATGATAGCAGTCGTTGCCGACATTCCTCCGCCCCCTCAGCGCGTTCATAGGCTGCGGCTGCACTATAGGCCCGTTGGAGCGGGCCGTGGCTCGTCGGGCGCCAACCACCCATGTTCGCTGAAGGCAGCAAGATCGACACCCGGAGGGGCATACCACTGCCCTGCTCGATAGCGGGCCCCAAGTTTCAGGGCGGCATCCTTGTTGCCATAGGGAATCCGCAGTGGGGTATCAGTTCCCGAACTCTCCCGAGTGGCCGTTGGTGGCTTAATTTTTCCGGTGACATTTGCCGCGAGCTTCCGAGATCTACTTCTTGGAGCCTTGGTTTTGGGAGCAATTACTTTCGTCTGCGCGTTGACAGCCTTACGGCGGCTCTTGCCACGCTTCTTGACCTGGTTGGAGTCGATCCACGTCGCCATGGCGGCCGAACTGGCCTTGGCCTCGTCGGGAACAACGTTGCCTTTCTCCTGCGCGAGCTTCTCGGCAAATAACATCTGCGCCGGACTCGCGGGCTTGGAGCCAGACACACCAACTATTTCACAGCCAGTTTTCTTGGGTGCGTGCTGGTCGAGGAACGCGCGGCAGATTGGTCCCGATGTCGCATAGCCCGGTGGAGGTTTGACGCCTTTCGCCCGGGCGATGCTGTCCGCAAAGCGTTTCATCGCTGGAGTTGGCGGGAGTGATCCCGTGCCGCCGGCCGCGGCGGCGCCAAGCAAGGGCGCTCCTCCGGCGACGCCGCGTTCCTGGAGTTTGCCGATAATGCGTTGGGCGACGTCGCACACCGCATCGATCGCGCCGATCATCTCCTGCTTGCCGATCACGACCTCGTCGAGGAGGCATTCGAGTTGCGCGGTTAACCCAGGGTCGACCAGCGACGGATCAGCCTGCTTGAGAACCCCGAATAGCGACAGCCCAGTCTCGGTGGGCACGATGTTCTTTCCCTGGGCAACGAGGAAAGCCTGTCTCTTGAGTCCGCCAATGATCTCGGCCCGGGTGGCCGGAGTGCCTATGCCTTTGGCTTCTTTCAGTCGCTCCCGCAGCACCTCATCGTCGACGAAACGCCAGGCGTTCTGCATCGCCTCGATCAGGGTGCCCTCGTTGTATCGCGGCGGAGGCCGCGTCTCCTTGTCCTCAATCGTGGGGTTTTCCAGCTTCGCGGTCTCGCCGTTGCGCAATGCTGGCAGCAATTGCGCTTCATCGCCTTTTTCGTCGGCGGGCTGCCACTCCGGGAACGCCGCGCGCCAGCCAAGATCAATGGGCTGGCGACCGGCGGCGCGAAAAGGGAAGCCCCGGACGTCGAGCGTTGCGGTCGTCTGACGGTAACGGAAGTCGGGCATGACGGCGGCGAGATAAGCCCGCGCGATCACGTCGAACAGTTTCTTCTCGTCGATCGAAAGACGCGGCCAGACCTCCCGTAGGTTGTCGACCGTGTTGACGTTGGGAATGACGGCGTGATGGCTCGCGCCCTCAAGTCCCTTGTCATGAAAACTGCCGCCTGCGCCCTTTCTGATGATCGGGGGATCGGGCACAGGGATCGCGGTGAACGACTTGCCCGCCTGCAAGCCCGCCACGATCTTCGGAACGTCCGATATCAAGCTCTCCGGGAGATAACGCACCTCGGCGCGGGGGTAGGTGATGATCTTTTTGCCCTGGCCGTCATACAGTTCCTGCGCGACTTCCAGCGTCTTGCTGGCCGCCCAGCCGAAGCGCGAGCTGCACAATTTCTGCAGCGAGGGCAGATCGTGGAGCTTCGGCGGCCCTTGCCGCTTGTCTTCCACACGCACGCCAAGCGCGCCCTCGAAACCCTGAGCCGCTTCGACCACCTTCTCGGCGACCTCGCGCCGGACAATTCGATCCTGCGGGGCGTGCCGCATCTGGAATTGACCACCAGCTACGTTCGCGGTGGCGATAACCTCAAAATACGCCTGCGGCACAAAGTTCCGGATTTCGAGCTCGCGCTTGCAGACGATCGCCAAGGTTGGCGTCTTGACCCGGCCAACTCCTATGACGCCCCGCGCACCTTGACCAAGAATGACGGTCGCGGTTCGGGTCAGCGACAGGTTGTAGATCTGGTCGGCTTGTCGGCGCGCGACGGCGGCGGCGTAAAGAGAAGCGTATTCGGCGTTTGGCTTCGCCCGGCCGAATGCGTCGCGGATCGTCTGAGAATCCTGCGCTGTGAACAGCACCCGCATGACCTGGCCGCGGTAATTGTAATGCTCGAGAATCTCCTGACCGATGAGCTGCCCCTCGCGATCGCAATCGGTGGCGAGCCATACCCGCTTTGCGGTGCGCAGCGCCTCACGGATCGCTTTGAGCTTCGCGGCTTTGTTGCCGCCCTCGGCAGGGCGGGTGCCATAAAGGCCTTCGGGACGAAGCAGGATCGGCGACCAGCGCTTCCAGGCCGGCACGACATCCTCGGGTGCGAGAAGATCCAGCAGATGTCCCTCAGCCGGGAGGATGTCCCCGTAGCGAGATCCCACGGCGGCGCGAACGTCTTTCGCCTGGCTGGTCTTCTCGGTGATGACGATCTGGTCCGCCATATAGCTCTCGTTCAGGGGACTATAGTCGGGATGCGGAGTTATAAGAACGTATAGTGAACATCACCGAGTCGCAAGTGACCCTTGGAGTGGGTATCGGTCACGAAAGCAGAGACCTCGGGTCAGCGCGGCGATGCCAAGCTCGCGAAGCGTTTAATCCATTGCGACCGCGCAGAGATCGGTCAGGCTGAAGCCGGGTCGGTCATGGTTGCTAAACGCTGGGCTCGACAGGATGCCAGCGCGACAGCGCGGCCTGGATGGCATGCTGAAACGGTTCCCGGCCTGGCGCACATCGCCGCTCCCTCAACTTGCCGAGTTCTCGCAAGGCCCATTCGACCGATCCGATCTGGCGCGAAGCGGAGAGAAGATGCTTCACGGCGTCGTCGACTTCCGACACGCTCGGGTCATAGCCCCCGCCAGCGATCAGGCTCGAGAGAGCGAGCAGCGCGACGGTTGCTGCGAATTTCGGCTCCTTGCCGCAGAAATCTCGGGCTGCCCGCGCCAGCGTTGACGGGTCTGCGCCGTGCGCGGCGGCACACTCAATAGCAACGTCGAATAACCCGGAGTCTTTCGCGGCCGCAAACCATTTGCCCTTGTCGCCGCGGGTTTCGATCAAATCCAGGAGCATCCGGCGGCGGTCGCGGTCCGGATAAGTGCGGACCAGAGAGCGGTAGACCGATAGGTTCGTCGTGCCGCCGGCAGCGCGCAGTCCATAACGTCGATAGGCCTCATCCGGGCGGCCATGGTCGATCAATAATTTCTCACAAAAACGGTCGATGGACGTTTCGGAGAAGCCGGGGTTCGTGACGCTGCGGGCGGCTTCGGCGTATGCGATCGCGGCTTCCCACAACTCCTGGCGGACCAGGGCCTCGGCGCCGAACCTGTGCCAGG